>JAFGRP010000068.1 GCA_016935075.1 Deltaproteobacteria bacterium
ATCTGGTCGCTCGTATAGGCCGCAAGGGTCGCGTCGGGCAGCCTCAGGCCGTCCGGATTCGTGACCTCGAAGGTCCCGTCAGCGGGGCTGTCTGTAAAGGTTAGGCACTTGATTTGATATTCCCCCAGGATTGCCTTGGCCCCTGCCGTCACCGACCCAACCGTACCGCCGCCGGTGTTGCCATCCGCCGGGGTTCCTGTGGTGGGGCATGAAAGAGTCACCTTGCCGACCACCTCGCCCATGGACAGGCTCTCACCCGAGGCAACGGTGACGACCTCGCGGGACAGGCGGCCAGCTTCGTCCTGTTCCCAACGGACCACATCTCTAAAATTGTTTCCCTCATTCTGGCTGCTCATTTTCTTCCTCCTGATTCCTTTGCGTCAGCAAAATTTTTTACTTGGTTCCGGCCCTCCTCTTCGCATCGGCCAGTACGGGATTCTCCTCTCCGGTTTTCAGGGGATCCACGGTCGAAATGATCTTGTTCCGCTCCGCTTCCGCTGCCCTGGCTTCCTGGATCTTTTCTCGGGCCTTCTCGACGGTCGTCTCGTCGGTGATCAGATCGAAGGCCATTTTCTCAGTACCGGCGAGTTTGCAGGTGGCCAGGATCTCCTTCGCCCAGGCTTTCGCCTCCGCCCGGCCCGCTTCGAGGCCGGCCGCATGCCCCTCCGCCTTCGCCGAGGTCTCCGCTTCGGCAACCAGCTTTTCGGCGTCGGCCTTCGTCACCGCCTCCTTGATTTCCGGGGCATCCGGGTTGCTCCCGACCAGCGCCATGAATTTCGCGGTCATCTCTTTCCACAGGTTTTCAAGTTCCGTTTTCATAATTCCTCCATATTTCCGATTTGTTAGTTTGGTCATGAACTGGTTCCATGACAGGACGGCATCGGCGAAACCCGCCTCTACCGCCTTCTTGCCCTGATATATGGCCGCCTCGGTATTGCGGACCGCTGCCGGCGTCATGCCGAGGTTTCTGGCAACCGTATTGACGAAGATGTCGTAAACCGCATTGATGTCTTCCTGGGCGAGCGCCTGGACTTCCGGAGCAAGTGGGGCATGGGCGGAGTAGTCGATCTTGTGGCCGCCTGCGTAAATATAAGTGTAGACAAGCCCCCTCATCTGGTCCAATCCGCTCTGGTCGATGTGCAGGGCCACGACTCCCACGGAACCGGCCGCGCCGGTCCGGGAGACGTATCTCCTCTCGGCTGCAGATGCTATTGCGAAGGCTGCGGAGAACCCCTCGTCGTTGAAGACGGCATAGATAGGCTTCTGCCCCCGTGCCTGAAAGATCTCATCGGAAAGATCGAAGACGCCCGTTGCCTCTCCGCCGGGACTGTTAATGTCGAAGGCGATGTTCCGGACCGAGGGATCCGCGAGTGCCGCCCGGAACTGTGAGCCAATCGTTTCGTAGGACGTGGTGTCGCCGAAGATCTCTTCTCCGTAAAAATCATACTTGTAGGTCAGATACCCGCTGACGGGAATGACGGCGATTCCGTCCTGGACGGTGACAGGCTTCGATGCGCTTTCTGCCGTCCTCACGGCAGCCTGGGGGGGCGCCTTCTCGATCGCCGCCGTCAGAACAGGCAGGTAAGAGGGGTGAACAAGAAGAGGGCGATTGAATGTTCTGGCAACCAAGATGTTTTTCATCTCTTTCTCCCTATTCATTTATGGAGTCGATTACAGCCTTTTGCATGGCCCCCGACTGTGCCGTCTTGCGGGAATCCGTGTCGTAAACCAGGCCGTCCCGGTCAGCCCTTTCGTTCTCTTCCATGATCTCCCTGTCAACGATGTCGATGTCGCCGCCGAAGGTCTCCGCAACGATCTGCGCTCGTGATTTGAAGCCGTTTCTCCGGGCCATCTGTTCCGCCACCTGGTCTTTTACGGGGTCGACCCAGGGGAACCCGTCGGGACGCCAGTCGATATTCCTGAATTCCCGAATGTTCGCCAGATAGTAGGATGGGGAAACAGAAAGAGCGCCGTAAAGGACCGCGGTATTCATCCAGGTATGGATAATGGGCCTGCAAACCTGAAACACGAAGGTTTGAAACTGGATCTGCTTCACCCGCCGGCGGAATTCGAGAAGCCCGGCCCGGATCGATGAATAGGACGTGTTCGACAGATCGCCGGTGAACTGCTCGTAGGTGACGCCCATGCCTTTCGCCACCTGCCGATAATGGTCCTGCTTCCAGGGGGCGTAGGACGTGCCCACATCGGGGGGGTTCGGGAACTTAGGCTCCATCCCTGCCGGAAGTATTGGGTAAGTTCCGGGCTCCAGGGCGATCACGTCGCGCCCTTCTCTGTCTTCGGCCTCTCGTTTGCCGAAGTAATCCGCCGGGTCGATCTGGCTTCCCATGGGTTCGGTGATGTAGCCGCTCCCGAGAAGGGCCGCGCCCTTTTTTCTTACAAGCTCGGCGTCGTCGTACTGGTCAATCTCATGCATCTTCACGATGATTGAGGACAGCCAGGACTTTCCGCGCAACTGTCCGATGCGCCTGGGCTTGAATACGTGGATGA
>JAFGRP010000069.1 GCA_016935075.1 Deltaproteobacteria bacterium
AAGAACGGCCACAGCCCGAGCGAGGCCTTCAACGAAACGGTGGAGGAGCTGACCCAGAGCCTCATCCGACTCGTCGCGGAAAACGGAATGGATTGGATGTACGCAAACTGCAGCACGACCGCCCAGCGGGGCGCCCTCGACTGGAAGGGGACCTTTCGCGACGCCGTGGCCCCCGTCTTCGACAAGCTCTACGAAAGCGTCCGGACCGGCGAGGAGACGCGGATCGTTCTTTCCGTAAACAACGCGCCCGATTATCGCGAGAAGCTCAACGCCGAGCTGGAGGCGATGAATAAAACGGAGATGTGGCAAGCCGGCGCCGCCGTCCGCGCATTGCGTCCGGAGAACCGGAAACGGTGAAACTCTTCGTGGTAAGACGCGGGATTTTCTGCAACGGTTATTTGTAATGGCTCTGTTCTCGAACGCTGGCGCCGGATGCCTCGAACAAGGGCGTCTACGGGCCTGCCTGCGTTTTTCGTTTTAAAAGCCCCGGCGTCCTTCCGCTGCCTTTGGGGAAGGATGCCGGGGCTTGCCATGGAAAGCGGGTCTCCGCGCCGGCCACAGACGCAAAGTTCTCAACCGCTTCATAAGAAAAATCGCCGTCCCTTTCGTGATGCGAAAGCGCCGTCGATGCTGTCAACAGGCATCATGCCTTATGCTGCCCGTAATGGTTATAGCTGACCTTGTCCCATCCGAGATCTTCTTTTTTATAGGGGATCATCTCCTCGCCGGGGTACCCGACAGCGATGATGCACTGGACGGTCAGGTTTTCGGGAAGACCCAGAAGTTCGGCAATATACTGCGTCGAGGTCTTGTTTTCATTGAAATTATTCCCTTTAATTTGTGCCCAGTGGCTTCCAAGCCCGAGTGCGTGGGCCGCGTACTGCATGGTAACCGAAGCGACGGAGCAGTCCTCAACCCACAGGCCGGACACAGACGGGTCTCCGCATACGACGACGGCAACGGGGGCATCCTTGACAAAGGCGGCCCCTGCGGGTTTCGCCACGGAAAGTTTTTCCAGAAGCGTCTTGTTCGTGACCACCACAAACGCCCAGGGCCTTGCCCCCTTGCCCGAAGGGGAACGGAGGGCCGCTTCGATAATGGCATCCATCTTCGCTGTCTCTACCGGCAGGTCGGCAAACACCTTTATACTTCTTCTCTTTTCCGCCAGTTCGTTAAACATTCGCTCTCCTTTCTCTGAACCCATTAAAAGATTCCGTCTTAAATCATCACCTTTCCCTGCCTCTGCCTGATTGCGGAAGAGGCTCACGGGAAAAACCATCATGCGATTATACTGCTGTGATCGAGACTCTCGAAGGAATGGGCCGCTTTGACCTCATCGGAAAAACCGATGGCGATAATCGCTAAAACTCTGAAGGGATAAGCGATATCAAGGACTTTTTTCACATAATCCTCGGAGGTCCATTCAGCATTGTGTCTCCGGTTTCTGACCTGGATCCAGCAGCCCCCCAAACCCAGGCTTTCTGCAGTCAGGTGCAAAATAATCGCAGCAATCGAACAGTCCTCGATCCATACGTCGGATACGGTTTCATCGCCGCAGACGACGACTGCAAGGGGAGCGTCTTTTAGGAACGCAGATCCATGTTCCTTGCAGCGGGAAAGTCTCTTGATCACCTCGGCATCCTGAATAAAGAAGAATTTGCACGGCTTGTTCCCGCGTGACGCAGGAGACCGTAATACCGCTTCTTTAAGTGCATCAACGCTCGCCCGGTCAACGCGATCCTTCTTGAATTTCCGGATACTCCTCCTTTTTCTCATTAATTCCAGCATATTAATCCTTTCTTACAGCAACCGCAGCGGTGACTTTCATCAGGCCTTGCTGTATCATGCTGGAAGTATACGAAGAACGATATCCTGTGTCAATGGAATAACGGCATTACGAATCACGATGAATGATCGTTTCTTTTTTGGAACAGTTGTATCATGAGCGTAAGATCCCCATGCACCTTGTATCGCTGCTCCATCAGCATCTTCCCTCCATCCGCTTTGCGCGTCATAATATCCATCCAGAGATGAAAGGGCGTTTCAATCGTGATATCCGCTTTTTCGCAAGTGCCTTGCTTCACACGGACGACTCCTTTTTCTATGGTAAAACAGCAGGAATCTTCCACTTCGCCGGAAAATTTAAATTGTAAAACAACGGTTCTGTCGCCTGCCGCCCTCGTGTTGACCCCGAAAGGAAAGATGAACATGAAGCTATCCAGCGAGTCCGGGCGCGGAACCATTTTCTTTTCTTGAAATTCTTTTGGGGTCACTCCTTCGGCAATGCAGGTTTTCCAATAGATATTCCCCATTTTTGCAAAGGACTGAATATCCCCGAGCGGTTGCGTGATCCGGGCCATCGTTTCGGGAGCGATTTTCATCGATTTGACCAATTCCCTGCCTGCCTGTTTGGTGGCATCCAGCACGTCGTTGGCTTTGTCCTGAAGAAAGGGACTGGTCAATAAGGAAGCCCCCGCGCGGCAGATGGACGCCACCGCGTTTGTGTTTTTATGACGCGTTCGCATTAAAAAATCCAGGAGCGCGTCAAATTCCGATGCCTCCGGAAATCCGCATACCGAGAGCAAGACACTCGCGGGAACTTTAGCCCGTAACGGGTGGAACGTTTTTCCATCCTCGCCCTGCTCAAAAAAAGGAAGAGCCGCGGGAAGCGTCCGCTCCCAAAATGTGCTCATGGCGGCATTGATCGTATGGAAGTAAAGGGGCGTGGCGTAAACCACCAGGTCGGATGCCAGCCATTTTGGGAAAAGTTCTTTAGTCATATCATCTTTATGAACGCATTTGCCGGGCGTCTTTGTCCAGCAGGTGAAGCAGCCCATGCAATTCCTGATGGTTTTGTCGCGCAGGTTCACGATATCGACTTCGGCTTCTGCCTCGCGCATGCCATTGACCAGGGCATTAAGCATCATGACGGTATAACTATCTCCCCCGCTGCGAGGGCTGGAATTCAGCGCAAGGATTTTCATCGTGCCTCCTTTCTTTTTGGGGAACAGAATTTTCAAGAGAACCCGGATCGGAGGTGTTCCGGATGCCCCCGTTCCGGAAAAACAAAAAAAGGGGGAAGAGCCGGCTTTACGTCGCCGCGCAGCCCCGGCGGTATTTTTCGTCGAGCATCCGGTCGATGCATGCCATGACGATCCGCGTCGCTCCTTCGAACTGCTCCCGGTAGCGCTGCTGCGATTCCCGGGAGAGGAGACGGAATGGTTCCCGAATCCGGTAGTCCTTGAGCTGATCATGCACAGAAAGCGGTTCGCCGATCCGGTAGGTGATCCGGCCGCTCCGCGCAAAGGGAAGGCTCCCCTGGTATACCTGTTCGGAGTTGTTGCAGGCAACGGGGACGATCCGCTTTTCCGTGTGGAGGGCGAGCTGCGCTAGGCCGGTCCGGCCTTCGGCCAGCTTCACGGAACGGGTTCCCTCCGGAAAGATGATCAGATTGAGCTTCTGCTCGCAGAGGGCCGCGCGGCTCAATTCCGCGACCTTCTCCATGACGCCCTCGTACTGCTCCCGGATGAAATCAGCGAAATGGCCCATCGCCTGCAATGTTTCGATCGCGGCGCGCTCCTGCGGCCCCGCCCCGGCGAGGCGACCCTCGATCATCTCCTTGACGGCCCGATATATCCCCTTGTCCATCTTCCGGTTGAACGTCTTCCGGTAATACTCTTCGATGAGATACCCCATCGACGGCACGGGGATGAGATTGCAAAGGTCCAGCCCCTTTGCCAGGAAGGCGTTCTTGTAGTACTTGGCCTTCACCCAGACCGTTGTGAAGGGAAACTCGCGCGTTTTAAAGAGCTTGTACTGAAAGGGCCAGTAGTTGAACCGGTCGGTGTGGTTCATGGCGAAGATCACGTTTTCCCCGCGGGGAATCCGTTCGATGTTTTCGATCCGGATGTCCACCTTCGCAAAGATATGGTAGTTTGGCAAAAGCAGGAAATTCGCCACGATCCTCTGGCCAAGCGGTCGGGAAACCAACTTGATTTTTTTCAAATATTCGATATCGATCATTGTTCTCTCTCCTCTTCCCTCTTGAGCAGACGTCGGACCCGCTCCAATTCCCGGGGGGTGTCCACCTCGACGGAATCATGCGGGGTCACGACCACCTTGATCCGGTAGCCCTGTTCGAGGGCGCGGAGCTGCTCGAGCGCCTCCAGGCGCTCCAGGATCCCCTCGGGAAGGGCGGCAAAGGTGCGCAGAAAATCACGACGATAGGCGTAGATGCCGTGGTGCTTGAAGTATTCGCCCTTTTTCCCCGCGTCGCGGATGAAGGGAATCGTCGCGCGGGAGAAGTAGAGGGCGAAATGGTCGCGGTCGAAGACCACCTTGACGGCGTTCGGGTGGGTAATCTCTTCGTCGCGGACGATCCGGTAGATCAACGTGGACATGGGGACGGAGGCGTCCTCCATCAGCGGTCCGGCCACCTCGTCCACCTGGGCCGGATTGAAGAGGGGCTGATCTCCCTGGATATTCACGACGATTTCGTCGTCCGAGAGTCCCATCGTTGCGACCGCCTCGGCAATCCGGTCCGTACCCGATCGGTGGCGGGTCGAGGTCATCACCACCCGCCCGCCGAAGGCCCGGACTGCGGCGCAGATCCGCTCATCGTCGGTGGCCACGGCCGCGGCGGAAACCGTCTTTGCCCGGAGGACCCGTTCATAGACGTGCTGGATCATCGGTTTGCCGCAGAGATCGGCGAGCGGTTTCCCGGGGAAGCGGCTCGATTCGTAGCGCGACGGGATGATGCAGACGACCTGGATGGGCATGGACTCCTCTTTAAAGATAAGGATCGGTCTCGAGGAGGTGCGCCTTCACGTAATCCGCGACCGCCTCCTCCAACGGACGAAACTCGGCCGGGCAACCGGCGGTCCGGAGCTTCTCCATCTTCGCCTCGGTGAAATACTGATACTGCTCCCGGATCGCCTTCGGCATCTCGATGTAATCAATGGCCGGCGGCAACCCCATTGCGGCGAAAACCGCCCGGATCAAATCGTTCCAGGTTCGGGCCTGTCCGCTCCCGAGATTGAAGATTCCGTTGACCTCCCGATGGTTGAGGAACCACCAAAGAACATCGACGCAATCCTTGACGTAGACAAAATCCCGCATCTGCCCGCCATCGATGTATTCCGGTTTGTAAGATTTAAAAAGGCGGACCTTGCCCGTTTCGCGGATCTGGTGGAAGGCCTTGAAGATGACGCTCGTCATATCGCCCTTGTGGTATTCGTTCGGGCCGAAGACATTGAAGAACTTGATTCCGGCAGCCCGGTCCGCCATACCTTCGCGCAGCACCCGCAAGTCGAAGAGCTGTTTGGAATAGCCGTACATGTTGATCGGCCTGAGGCCGAGGGTTGTCTCGTCCGCATCGGAGAAACCCTGCGCGCCGTCGCCATACGTCGCCGCTGAGCTGGCGTAGATGAACCGGATCCCTTTTTCGAGCGCCCACTGGGCCAGCAGGCTGGTGAAGTGAAAATTGTTCTCCATGAGGTAGTTGCAGTCCCGCTCCGTCGTCGAGGAACAGGCCCCCATGTGGACAACCGCCTCGACGGGAAAACGGATCCGGCCCGAATCGACCATGTTGAGGAAAACGCTTTTGTGGAGGTAGTCGACGTAACGCCGCTTCACGAGATTTTTCCACTTTGCGGACGCTGCCAGATCATCGACGACGATAATGTCGTTGATCCCCTCGGCGTTGAGCCTCGCAACAAACACGCTCCCGATGAACCCGGCCCCGCCTGTGACCACAATCATAATTCCAACCCTCTCATATCCCTTCCAGACATGGATTGTTCTGTTCCGGAAGCGCGAATCGATATTTTTCCGGGGCGCCCTGCCCCCGCAGCGAAGCGGCCGCCGGGAAAACGGTCTGAGCGCGAAGCGCGAGTTTTTTCCCGGCAGTGGAGCGAGGAGGTGCAGGGTCGGAAAAAGAGCTTAAGCGCGCAGAAACAGGATGATCCATGCGCTCCCCTAAAGCACCTTGGCCGCATTCGCAATCGCCATGCGGATCGCCTTCATCCTCGCCGCCGGCATCTTCACGGAGATTCCCATGATGAGCGTCCGGCCGAGGAGATCTTCCGCTTGGGGAATCGCCTTGCGGCTGTAGGTCACCTTCCGGTTGCGCGGATCGAAGAAGGGGTTTTTCTTCGAATTCGCCGTAGATTTCGCCAGAAAGTGCTCCCAGTTGGGGACGTAGTGCCAGAAATTATCCTTGAAACGGACGGTGTCGAGACCCTCGGCCCTGAGGGCCTTCTGAAAGGCCTTCGTCTGCTCCTCTGCAGGCAGGTTAAAGGCAAGGAAGGTCGCCGAATCTCCTGCAGGATCGGGCATCCCCCGGAACTTGATCCCCGGAATCTCGGACAGGAATCCCATAACGACCGCCTGGTTCTTCCGCTGCGCAGCGATCACCCGGTTCAGCTTTCGGAGCTGGGCAAGTCCGATGGCGCCCTGGAGTTCATTCATCCGGTAATTGAACCCGAGAATCGTCCGCCCGTCGAGCGCCCGGCTGACGGGGGAGAGATGGTCGTGGCCGTGGTCGTGGTACCATTCGGCGCGGTGGTAGAGATTGCGGTCGTTGGTGATGACCATGCCCCCCTCGCCGGTCGTTATCGTCTTGTAGTGGTCGAAGCTGAAGATCCCCATCTGGCCGAAGGAACCCAGTTTTTTCCCGTTGAAGCTCGCCCCCAGCGCCTGAGCGGTGTCTTCCAGGACGAGCAGTTTGTGCTTTTTCGCCACCTTCACGATCTTGTCGATCCGCGCCGGCGCCCCGCACATGTGGACGGGGATAACCGCCTTGGTCCGCGGCGTGATCTTTTTGGGAATGTCGTCGGGATCGAGGTTCAGGGTGTCGTCGATGTCCGCCATAACCGGAATGCCGCCGACCTCGAGAACCGACTCGTAGGTGGCCATGAACGTGAAGGCCGGACAGATTACTTCATCCCCGGGCCCCACGTCGAGCGCCGTGAGCGCGATCTTGAGGGCCGACGAGCCCGAGGTCACCCCCAGGGCATACTGCGCCCCGCAATACTTTGCGAAGGCCTTCTCGAACTCCCGGACCTTCCAGATCCCCTGCCGTTCCTTGTCGAAGGCGTAGCGGGCAAAGACGCCCGTCTTCAGGACGTCCATGACCTCCTTGATCTCTTCCTTTCCGATTACTTCCGCACCGGCCATAACCTTGTTCCTCCTTTGTCTGGAAAAGGGGACATGATGCCGCACCCCCTGGGTAAAAAGAGGACACGATGCGGCATCATGCCCCTTTTTCTGTTTTACGAATAGCACTCCTGATAGATCCCGACCATCTCCTCGAGCGTCATCCCGCACGGGTTGTTGGCAAGGGGTCTGGCGACCGTCATCGCCGCCTTCGCAAGCTCCGGAAAATCGGCTTCCGGAATCTCCAGTTCCTCGAGCGTCGTCGTGACGCCGCAGTCCTCAATCAGGGACTCCACCGCCTCCACGGCCAGGTAGGCCGCCTCCCGGGTCGGCAGCTCATCGACGATCTCTCCCATGATCTCCGCGATATCGACGAACTTTTCCCGGGCGCCGGGGAGGTTGAAGGCCATCACCCGGGGCAACATGATCGTGTTGGCCAGGCCGTGGGAGATCCCGTATTTCCCGCCGAGCGGGTAGGAAAGGGAGTGGACCGCCGTCACCCCCGCATTGGCAAGCCCAAGCCCCGCGTAGAGGCTCCCCAGGAGCATCGCCTCCCGCGCCTCGATATTTGTCCCATCATGAACGGCCGTCCGCAGGTTGTCGGAGATCAGGCCGACGGCCTCCAGCGAGATCATCTCGCTCATCGGCGAGGCGCTGATCGACGTATAGGACTCGATCGCATGGCAGAGGGCGTCGATCCCCGTCGTCGCCGTGGCATGGGGCGGGAGGGTCAGCGTCAGTTCCGGATCCAGCAGCGCCAGTTCCGGATAGAGATAGGGGCTGTTCATCCCTTCCTTTTTCTTCAGTTTTTTGCGGATAAAGACTGCCGTAAAGGTCACCTCGCTCCCCGTGCCGGCGGTCGTCGGGACCATGATCTTCGGCAGGCCCGGACCGGGAACCCTGTTGAGGCCGAGGTAATCTTCGGCCTTCCCCCGGTTTGCCGTGAGGACGGCGATCGCCTTGGCCAGGTCCATCGCGCTCCCGCCCCCGATGCCGACCACGCCATTGCACTGCTTTTTCAGGGCGAGTTTCGTTCCCTCATCGGCAAGCTCGATCGGCGGCTCCGGTACGGATTGATCGTAAAGGACGAAATCGATTTTCGACTTCTCCATGAGGTCGGCGACTTTCCCGCCAAAGCCGGCTCCGGAGAGGTTCCCGTCGAGGACGACCAGCGGCCGGCTCACCTTCAGCTCCGCGAGGCGCTCCGCCAGCCCGGCGAAACTTCCGTTTCCGAACACGATCTTTTGGGCCCCTGTAAAAGAAAACGTTTTCATAATCATGGCTCCCGAATGATATCCTGAAACCTTTTACGTCACTTGGGAATCGGATCCTTAAAAGCGCGCTTTGGAGATTTTTCGGGGCACCCTGCACCCGCAGCGTAGCGCCTTTACGGAAAATGGGGACAGCTCCCTGTTTTGCCGCAGGAAAATAGGGAGCTGTCCCTAATTTCCCCGAGTTTCGTCTTTGCAGCGACGTGAGGGTCGCAGGGTCGAAAAAGGTCCGGCGCGCACAGGGATCAGATTTTTAAAGTCTCGTCTTGTGCAATCCGTCTCGTCGGCTCCGAATCTCAAAGGAGCATTACGAGCATGGCATCGGAAAGTCAAGAATTTTTGCGCTCCTTGTGGTCCCCGTACCATGCGATCTGACGGCAGATCCCCCGGAGGATCTTGACCTCCCGCGCCAGCAGGGTCGTCCTGGCGAAGAGGCGGCGGAGATGCATCATCCAGTAATCGGGATTGTCCGGCAGCAGAAATCCGATCGCCAGCAGCGTCTCCTTGAGCTGTGCGTACATCCCTTCCAATTCCTTTGTGCCGGCGAGTTTCGGCGCATATCCGCCATCATTTTCCATCCGCGCGATGAGAAGCTCGTAGCAGACGACCATGACCGCGTGGGAGAGGTTGAGCGATTTGAATCCCACGGTGGGGATCGTGACCAGGGTCTGGCAGAAGCGGAGGTCGTCGTTCGTGAGCCCCTTGTCCTCCGGGCCGAAGAGGAGGGCGATCTCGTTTTCCTGCGACAGCCCGACCAGGATCTCGGCCATCCGGCGGGGGGATACAACAGGCCCCCGACCCGACCCCTGCCGTGACGTCGTTCCGACAACCCAGGAGAACCCGGCAAGCGCCTCGTCGAGCGTATCAACGTGGCGGATCCCGTTGACAATCTCTTTGGCCACATGGGTCGCCATCTGCCGGACCTCGTCGTCGTCCAGATCGCGGTTCCCGACAACGATCATCTTTGAGATCCCCATGTTCATCGCGCAGCGGGCCGTGGAACCGACATTTCCGGGGAATTTCGGCCCTTTCAGAACGATGGTCACGTGATCGAGATTTGCCTTAACCAACTGCCTGCCCGCCTCTTTTATTTGACATTCCGCTGCGGTTTTATCCACCGGGCCGCGACCAAGGCCCCCGTTTCCTGCCCCTTTCCTTCCCGTTCGCTCCGGTCGAACGTTGCCGGATCATCCTCCTTGCCGAAATGGACCGCCGTCCGGACAATGCCGGAAACGGACGTGGCCGCGAGCAGTTGTACGGGCGACCGGAAGAAGACCCGGTTGAAAATCGACTCCGGATCACGCATGGCGTTCGCGCTCCGTCTTGCGGCCCAGGGGCTCAGGCTGTTGAGCGTCGCTACAACGACCACCCCTCCGGGTTTCGTCACGCGGAACAGTTCCGCCACGGCCCGCTTTTCGTCTGCAACAAACTCCAGCGCCGTGACTGAAACGACCTTGTTAAAGGAACCGTCGGCAAAGGGAAGCGCCGCCATGTCGGCCGTCACCCCTCGGCAAAACCGGGTCGAGGCCTTCTCCCCCGCACGCACCGAAAGGGGATCCCCGTCGCCCTGAGCCCGTCGAAAGGCGGCTTTCTTCGCTGCGTACACGAGCATGGCCAGCGAGATGTCGAGGCCGACGACCTCCGCCCCCCGGGCGAGGAGTTCCCGGGTAAAAATCCCCGTCCCGCTGCCGGCATCAAGGATCCGCTCCCCCCGGTCCGGCCGGAGCAGATCCAGAATGAGTTCTGTTTCATATTTCAGGACGGCCTTTCCCAACGGGGTCTCGAACCATCGATCGTACCGATCCGGCCAGTCGTCAAACCGTTGTCTCTCAGGCATACCTGCTCTCCCCAACGACGTTTTTCCCGGGTCCTCTGCCCGGAACCGATCGGCTGCCGTCCGCATCCCCGGAGCCCCGGAGGCAGAACGTGGAAAATGCTTGCAGATCCGACCCTCCCGTCGCGAACGATGGCCCCGGGCATTTTATAAATGGTTCGTTGTTCTGATGCAACGAGAAAGTGCAGGGTACCCTGCATCGTCCATACCCTCAGCACACACTTTTTTCGTCCCCTCTCCATGTACCAATCTCCTGTTGACATACAAGATCGTCTTGACCTATGCTTCCCGCAGACAAAGCAATCTCCTGTCAGACAGAATTAGAATCGGATCGATGTGTGCAAACATCCGGGCAGGGCACCAAGGTGATCATGATTGACGGGATAGGGTTTACGATCCGATCACGCAGGCCTCACCGACGGCGCCGCAGGGGTGCGTGGACCCAACGTGATTGATAAGAAAACCTCCCGTTTCTTTTATGGATATATCATCGTCGCCGCCGCCTTCTGGGTCATGGCCGTCGCCTGGGGGGTGAACCGCACATTCGGCGTCTTTGTCTCTCCCCTGACACAGGAATTCGGCTGGAGCCGTGCGGGCATTTCGGGGGCTTTCACACTGTGCATGGTCGTCCTCGGCTCCATCAGCCTCGCTGCGGGGAGGCTCACCGACCGCCTGGGGCCGCGCCAGATGATTGTGGCCTGCGGTCTTTTCATGGGCGGCGGCTTTCTTTTGTGTTCCCGTATTGGCACCCTCTGGCACCTGTACCTTTTTTTCGGTGTCTTCACGGGGATCGGCATGAGCGGGACCTGGGCGCCTATGATGTCCACGGTGGCGCGCTGGTTTATCCGCCATCGGGCCCTCATGTCCGGGATCCTGTCGGCCGGCCCCGCCGCGGGTATCGTGCTCATGCCCCCCCTCGTGACCTGGCTGATCGACCGCGTCGGCTGGCGGATATCATTTGCCCTCCTCGGGGGAATCACATGCTTGTGTTTGACCGCCGCCGCCTTTTTCCTGAAGCGGGACCCCGGACAAATCGGCGCCTCTCCCCTCGGCATGGATGAAAAAGCCGGGACCTGGGCCGACCTGCAGGACCGGGGCCTGTCTCTGTCGCAGGCCTTCCGCAAACGCTCCTTCTGGCTCCTGAATCTGATTTCCCTGTGCGATGCCCTGCTGGTCAACGTCGTGACCGTACACATCGTACCCCACGTGATCACCCTGGGGATCGATCCCCTCCGGGCGGCGATGGTGCTGTCCCTGGCGGCCGGTGTCAGCATTCCGGCGCGCATTGCCATGGGCCATCTGGCCGACCGGATCGGAAACCGCCGGGGGCTTTCTCTCTGCCTGGCCATGTCCGTCATCGCCTTTGCCGTTCTTCCTTTTGCCCGGGGGATGGCCTCCCTGTCCGTCTTTGCCGTTCTGTACGGTATCGGCCTGTGGACAACATCGGCCGTAATGTCCCCCTTCATCGCGGACCTTTTCGGACTGAAGGCCCATGGGGCCATCTTTTCCTGTACGGTCTTTGCAGGAACCCTCGGGGGCGGACTGGGACCGGTTGCCGTAGGAGCCCTGTTCGACCTGACCGGGGCCTATCAGGCCGGGTTCTTCGTCTGCCTCGCCGCCAGCATCGTTTCCCTTGCCTCCCTGTTTTTCGTGCCCCGCGGCCGACCCTTTTTCTCTCGCCCCTCCGACCCGGCATGATATAGAGGGGTTGACAGGCGGCAGGGGCTCTGTCAAAAGAGAGGTATGGATAAAGCCCTGATCAAAACGCTTTCTGAAGGGGCGACGGCAATCGGCGTCCGCCTCGATCCAACGGCACTGGACCTCTTTTCCGCCTATCATCGGGAACTCCTCCTCTGGAACCGGCGGATCAATCTCGTCTCGGAAAGCTCCGCAAAGCAGCTCGTCATACGCCACTTCCTGGATTCCCTGACGCCGGCGCCGTTTCTGGACCGTCCGGATGGCGCCCTGATCGATCTCGGGAGCGGGGGCGGATTCCCCGGCATCCCCCTGCGGATTGCTTTGCCCGGCCTGCACGTCTCTCTCGTCGAGGCCTCACGGAAAAAGTCCTCCTTCCTCTCCCACATCGTCCGGACCCTCCGCATCGGAGGGGTTCAAGTTATCCGGGAGCGCGTCGAGGTCCTGACTGCCGGGGAGACCCTGGCCGGCCGCTTCGACGCCCTCGTTTCCCGGGCGGCTTTCAAACTCCCGGAACTGCTCCGGATGGCCTCCTTTTTCCTCAAGCCGGGAGGACAGCTTATCGCCATGAAGGGACCCGTTTCGCAGGAAGAAATGGCCGAAACGGAGCGGATTTCGGCCGCGGCAGGAATGGTCTTCACAGCCCTCCGGGACGTTCGCCCGACTGGCGCAGATTCATTAAGAATACTGGTTACTTACAATCGCGTTTCCGGTTAAATATTTCTGTAAAAAACCTTTTGCAAAATCCGTTTTTGTGCTACCGTAAGCGCTGGTTCGACAAATACCGTCACGCGGGGCGTGTTCTGTTCGATGATGCGAAAAATCATAAGCATGGCCAATCAAAAAGGGGGCGTGGGCAAAACCACAACGGCCATCAATCTTTCGGCCTCGCTGGCGGCGGCGGAGAAGCGAACCCTGCTGATCGACTGCGACTCCCAGGGAAACGCGACGAGCGGCATGGGGATTTATCGTGACGCCATCCGGGAAAAGAACCTCTATCATTGTCTGCTCGGAAATCTTCCGCTGCGGGAAGTCATTGTCGGAACGCAGATCCCCCACCTGGACCTGGTCCCCGCGAACCAGGATCTGGTCGGGATCGAGGTGGAATTCATCTCCCTCGAGGACCGCGAGAAGAGGCTCCGGAACCTGATCCGGTCGCTGGAGACGGCTTATGATTATATCATTATCGACTGTCCGCCGTCCCTCGGGTTTCTCACGGTCAACGCCCTGGTGGCCTCGGATTACCTGATTGTACCCCTTCAATGCGAATACTTTGCAATGGAGGGACTGGGCCACCTGCTCAACACGATGCGCCTGGTGAAAAACCGGCTGAACCCCACGCTGACCCTGAGGGGGATTTTACTCACGATGTTCGACACGCGTAATCTGCTTTCGCGCCGGGTCAGTGAGGACGTGCGCGGTCATTTCGGGGATCTGGTCTTTCGGACGGTCATCCCGCGGAACGTCCGGCTGTCGGAGAGTCCGAGCCATGGCCTTCCGATCATACTGTATGACATCCGATCGCGCGGCGCAGTCTCCTACATGGAGCTGGCCAAGGAAATCCTGAGCAACGGGAGGATATGATGCCGCCAAAGCCGTCCCTCGGCAGGGGTTTGGGGGCGATGTTCCCCGATCTTTTGAACCATATCGGCGATCGGCCTTCGTTTGTCCAGTGCGGGATCGAGGAACTCACGCCGAACCGGTTTCAGCCCCGGAGGGATTTCAATGACGAGGATCAGAAAGAACTCGTCGTCTCCGTAAAGAAAAGCGGAATTATCCAGCCGATCATCGTCCGGAAATCGGACACCGGCTATGAAATTATCGCCGGAGAGAGGCGGTGGCGGGCGGCGCAGGCGGCCGGACTCAAAGAGGTGCCCGTCATTATCCGCAAGGCAGAGGACCGGGAACTGGCGGAACTCTCACTGATCGAAAATATCCAGCGCGAGGCCCTGAACCCCATCGAGGAGGCAGACGCCTATCAGACCCTTTTGACCCGCTTCTCTCTCTCCCAGGAGGAGATCTCCGCCCGTGTCGGTAAAGACCGCTCCACCATCGCCAAC
Source organism: Deltaproteobacteria bacterium (assembly GCA_016935075.1). GTDB lineage: Bacteria > Desulfobacterota > Syntrophia > Syntrophales > UBA5619 > UBA5619. Next base: position 14,016 of record JAFGRP010000069.1, read on the forward strand.
ACGGTCCGGCTGCTGAAGCTTCCCGAAGCTGCCAGGCAGGCCCTGATCGGTAAGCAGATCACGGCCGGTCATGCCCGGGCACTCCTGGCTCTGGATCTTCCGGGAGAGCAGATCAACGCGCTGAAGATCATCCGGCAAAAGGAACTGAACGTCCGGGATACGGAACGGCTGATCCGGAATCTGAAGAAAGCACCGGCGAAAAAGAAAACCAACCGCAAGGATCCGTACCTGACGGATATGGAACGCGATCTCTCCTCTCAACTGCTTGCGGCCGTTCAGATCCGCGCCGGAAAAAGATCGGGAACCATCGAGATCCGTTACACGAATGGGGAGGATTTGAACCGTCTGGTTCGGATGCTGCTTGACCGGCAATAGCCGCGTTGTTTACCCATGTTGTCCACAGGTGTGGATAGAACTGTGTATAAGGTTGTGAAAAGTGGAAATTGTCTGGGAAAAAACGGTCAAGATTCTTAAGGATAAGGTCAGCCCGCAGAATTTCGAGACCTGGATCCGCCCGATTCGCATTACCGCGATGGAGGGGGACCAGGTTCATCTCCGTGTGCCCAACCGCTTCTTTCGCGACTGGCTGGTCGAAAATTATCTTGCCCGGATTCGGGAGTCGATGAAATCGGCGGCTGGCATATCTTTTCACGTCGAATGGATCATAGAACAGGATAATAATCAAAATCAAACCGACGGACGTTATGGCGATGACGCGGCCGCCGAGAAAACCGCGCCCAAAAAGCCTTCCCGTTCGCGTGTTCATGCCACCCTGAATGCAAACTACAGCTTTGACCGTTTCGTCGTGGGGTCATGCAACCAGTTCGCCCATGCCGCCTCCGCGGCCGTCGCGGAACAGCCGGCGAAGAATTACAACCCCCTTTTCATTTACGGCGGCGTGGGATTGGGAAAAACCCACCTGCTGAACGCCATTGGTCTAAAGACCCTGAAGCTTTTTTCAGATATGAACGTGGTCTATGTCTCGGCGGAGGTCTTTATGAACGAGCTTATAAATTCCATCCGCTATGACAAGATGCCGAAATTCCGAGAGAAATTCAGGAATATCGACTGTCTGCTCATCGATGACATCCAGTTTATCGCCGGAAAGGAACGCACCCAGGAGGAATTTTTTCATACCTTTAACACCCTTCACGACGCCGGAAAGCAGATCGTGGTCACAAGCGATAAATTTCCAAAGGACATCCCAAACTTGGAAGGAAGATTGCGGTCGCGTTTTGAATGGGGATTAATTGCCGACATTCAACCGCCGGAGATCGAGACGAAGATAGCCATCCTGGAGAAGAAGTCGCAGGAGAACCATATTATCCTGCCGGGAAACGTGGCCCTCTACCTCGCATCCCAGGCGGAATCCAATATCAGAGAATTAGAGGGATACCTTGTGCGGATTGCCGCATACTCCTCATTAACCGGGCGGCAGATCGATCTGGATCTGGTCAAGAGTGTCCTGAAACAGCTCCTTCGGAAGGAAGAAAAAAAGGAGATCACCATTGAAGATATCATTAAAACCGTAGGCGTAAAATTCAGCATCAAGATCTCCGATATCAAATCACATAAAAAAAATAAAAATCTTGTTTTGGCGCGGCAGGTTTCCATGTTTCTCGCACGTGAAATGACCAGCGCCTCCTTTCCGGACATCGGGGCGAAAATCGGCGGCCGGGATCACTCCACGATCATTTATGCCCACAACAAGATGAAAAAAATATTGAACATGGATACGACCCTTCGGGATGCCGTAGAGGGGATCCGAGAAGTTCTTCTGAACAAAGAATGAATATTTGCTATGGGTGTTGTCCACAAGACTTGGGAGAAAAAATACCGTAAAATGAATTTTAAAAAAGGTTATGAACACTTTGCACAGGTACTATTACTACTACTATGTTTTTTTATAAAAATTCTTAGAAATATATAACCTATGCGTAGCAGCGAAAGGATGGGGGAAATTTATGGAATTTAATATTAAAAGGGATCTGTTTTCAGTGGGGATTCAAAAAACGCTGGGTATTGTAGAGAAAAAAACAACGATACCCATCCTGAGCAATTTATTGCTCAGAGCGGGACCAAACCGGGTCACGATCATGGCGACGGATCGGGAGATCGGTCTTGTGGCGGACTATGAGGCGGAGGTTTTACAGGAAGGGGAGATTACGCTTTCGGCAAGAAAACTTCATGAGATGGTCCGGGAGATTCAGGGAGAGACGATTCATGTTATCAAAAATGAAAGGGATGTTGTCATCTTGACCTGTAACAAGGCTGTATACCGGGTTCCGGGTATTCCGGCGGATGACTATCCTGTGGTGGCGGATCAGGACGATATTCCGTTCTATAAGGTTAAAGGAGCCATTCTGAAGGAGTTGATTCGTAAGACTGCCTTTGCGATGTCGACCGACGAGATGCGGAAGACCCTCTGCGGTGTTCTGTTGGAAACGGAAAAATCGGGAGAAACATTTTGCATCCGGATGGTGGCCACGGATGGTCATCGCCTGTCCATGATGAAGATGGATACGGGGGAGAAGGATTTTATGACGATGGAGCGGAGCGTGATCATTCCGCGAAAGGGGCTCATGGAGATCCGGCGGCTCGCGGAGGATGAACCCGGGGATGTGTTCCTGGGGATCCGGCAGGGGATGTGCATCATCAAGACCGATCATACCCTCTTGAAGGTCAGTCTGGTTGACGGGGATTATCCGGACTACCGGCGGGTGATTCCTACTGAAAAAGGGGTGATGCTGGAAATAGAGAAGAATAAGCTGCTTCATACCCTTCGCCGGATGAGCGTCATTTCGTCCGATCGGTACAACGGGGTGATCCTGACCCTCGCTCCGGATAAAATTATTTTAAATTCCAATAATCCCGATGTCGGAGAGGCCAATGATGAGATCGATGTCGTCTATACGGGCGAGGGTAAAAGTGTCGGCTACAACGTCACTTATCTTGCGGATGCTGTCGATGTCATTGACGAGGAGAGGATTACCTTTGAAGTGGGAGAGGGGATGAAGCCCGGTATTGTCCGGGCGGTCGGCAACGATAACTACTTCTGTATCGTCATGCCGCTGAAATTGTAGATCGAAGCATGGAAAGAGGTTTCATGGAAGAGAATCGGCAGGAAGAAGTGACAACGATCCGGGAAGATTACGGAGCTGACAGCATCAGGGTGTTGGAGGGGCTGGAGGCAGTCCGGAAACGTCCGGCCATGTATATCGGGAGTACCGGCAAGGAAGGGCTGCACCACCTGGTTTATGAGGTTGTGGACAACAGCATAGACGAAGCGTCCGCCGGTTTCTGCGATACCATTCTGGTCAAGATCCGGGTGGACAGCAGCATCGTCGTTGAAGACAACGGCCGGGGCATTCCGGTGGACATGCACAAGACGGAAGGGGTGTCGGCTGCGGAAGTTGCCCTGACGAGGCTTCACGCCGGGGCGAAGTTTTCCAACGACAGCTATAAAATATCCGGCGGTCTTCACGGCGTCGGTGTCTCCGTCGTCAATGCGCTGTCTGTCTATCTTGATTTGGAGGTGAGGCGGGACGGCGGCGTCTATGCCCAGTCCTATGTCCGCGGCGTGCCCAACGCCCCCTTGGAAAAAGTGGGAAAAACCAAAGGCCGGGGCACAACCGTCACCTTCAAACCGGACGATACGATTTTCGATGATACGGATTTCAGCTACGACACCGTGTCGAACCGGTTGCGGGAGTTGGCATTTCTGAATTCCGGGGTTAAGATTACGCTGATCGACGAGCGGATCGATCGCCAGAGCGAGTATTTCTATAAGGGCGGGATTGTCTCCTTCGTAGAGTACATCAACCGGAGCAAGAAGGTCCTTCATAAGCATCCGATCTTGATTACCGGCGCCAGAGAGGATTGCCTGGTCGAGGTGGCTCTGCAGTATAACGACACCTACGCGGAAAACATTTTTTCCTTCGCCAACAGCATCAATACGACGGAGGGAGGGACACATCTGATCGGCTTCCGCTCGGCCCTCACAAGGGCGTTCAACAACTACGCCACCAACAGCAACCTCCTGAAAAACGGGAAGGAGTCCCTGAAAGGGGAAGACCTGCGCGAGGGACTGGCCTGTGTGATCAGCGTCAAGATCCGGAATCCACAGTTCGAAGGGCAGACGAAGACAAAGCTCGGGAACAGCGAGGTCAAGGGGCTCGTCGAGGGGATCGTCTATGACAAGATCAGCAGCTATCTGGAGGAAAATCCCTCGGTTGCCAAGCAACTCCTGGGCAAGTGTCTGGATGCGGCCCGCGCCCGCGAAGCGGCCCGTCGCGCCCGCGAACTCACCCGGCGCAAGACCGCCCTCGAGGTCGGCGCCCTCCCCGGAAAACTGGCCGACTGCCAGGAACGCGATCCGGCCCGGAGCGAGATCTACCTCGTTGAGGGGGACTCGGCCGGCGGCTCCGCCAAGCAGGGCCGGGACCGGAAAAACCAGGCGATCCTGCCGCTGCGCGGCAAGGTGCTCAACGTGGAAAAAGCGCGCTTCGACAAGATGCTCCAGAACGAGGAACTCAAGGTGATCATTACCGCCCTCGGAACGGGGATCGGCCAGGAGGATCAGGACATCAGCCGGCTCCGGTACCAGAAGGTGATCATCATGACCGATGCAGACGTGGACGGTCTCCACATCCGGACGCTTCTGCTGACCTTCTTCTTCCGGCAGATGAGAGAAATCATCGAAAGGGGCTACCTCTACATCGCCCAGCCGCCGCTCTTCAAGGTGAGCGACCGCAAACAGGAGATCTACATCCACAACGAGGAGACAATGAAGAACCATGTCCTGAACAGCGGCGTGAACCGCGTCCGGCTGCTGATCGCAAACGGGACGGGGGACGCCTTGCCGCAAGGCGTCCCCGTGTTCACCGGCAAACGCCTCCTGGATTACATCCGCAAGGCGATGCGGATCGAGAAGATCCTCAACAAGTTTGAAAAGGAAGGAAAAAACCGTGAGATCATAAGGATTCTGGCCGGGGATCCCGCCCTGGCGGACGAGGACTTCCGGATCGAGGAGGCCTTGGCGAAGGTGGCCCGAAGAACCGGAATGGCCCTGGGGGAAAACCTCGACGGGGTGGATATCGAAATGGACCAGGAACACGGGCGTTGGCGGATGGTCTTCCGCATCCGGCGAAGCGGCCAGGTGGTGACCACCGCTATTGACCGGGACATCCTGAAGCTCCCGAAGTTCGTGGAGATCCGTGCGCTTCTCAACCAGATCGCCGTCCTCGGAGAGCCTCCCTACCGGGTGAGTGCCGCGGAAGATGCGGAAACCGTCCCGGAAACGAATGTCGATACCGTGGAATCCATGGCCGCCCTCATCGACTATGTGGTCGGGGCCGGGAAGAAAGGTTACACCGTCCAGCGCTACAAAGGTCTCGGCGAAATGAACCCGGAGCAGCTCTGGGAAACGACGATGAATCCGGAGAAGCGGACGCTTCTCCAGGTGCGGATTGAAGACGCCGTGGCGGCGGACGAGATTTTTACCACCCTCATGGGAGATCAGGTGGAACCCCGGCGCGATTTCATCTATAAAAACGCCCTCTACGCCTCGAATCTAGACGTATGACGAAAAGGGAAAAGGGGGGACAGCTCCCGATTTTCCCGCGGGAAAATCGGGAGCTGTCCCCCCTTTTAAGGAGAATTGGATTTTGATGGAAAATCTGTTTGAAAAGACGAGCGCGATCAATATCGAAGATGAGATGAAGAAGTCCTACATGGACTATGCCATGAGCGTCATCATCGGCCGGGCCATTCCCGACGTCCGGGACGGCCTGAAACCAGTCCACCGCCGGGTCCTCTTCGCGATGAGCGAGATGGGCAACCGGTGGAACAAGCCCTACAAGAAATCGGCGAGGATCGTCGGGGATATCATCGGGAAGTACCATCCCCACGGGGATACGGCTGCCTACGACACCATGGTCCGGATGGCGCAGGACTTCTCGATGCGCTACCTCCTTGTCGATGGCCAGGGGAATTTCGGCTCGATCGACGGAGATCCTCCCGCCGCCATGCGGTACACGGAGGTTCGGATGGCCCGGATCTCTGAGGAACTTTTGGCCGACCTGGAAAAGAATACGGTCAATTTCGCGCCGAATTACGACGAATCATTGGAAGAGCCGACCGTCCTGCCGGCGAAGATCCCGCTGCTGCTCCTCAACGGCACCTCCGGCATCGCCGTCGGCGTGGCGACGAACATCCCGCCCCACAATATCCGGGAGGTGATCGACGGGACGATCGCCATGATACGCGACCCCGAAATCACCATCGACGGGCTCATGCGCTACATCCAGGGTCCGGACTTCCCGACGGCCGGATTCATCAACGGCCGCGAGGGGATCCTCTCCGCCTACCGGACGGGCCGCGGGATCATCCGGGTGAGGGCGCGGGCGCTGATCGAGAAAAATGCCCGAAACGACCGGGAGAGCATCGTCGTCACCGAACTCCCCTACCAGGTGAACAAGGCGAACCTGATCGAGAAGATCGCCGAGTTGGTCAAGGAGAAAAAGATCGGCGGGATCGCCGACCTTCGGGACGAGTCGGACCGTGAGGGGATTCGCGTTGTTCTCGACCTGAAACGGGACGAGGCCTCCGCCGTCGTGCTGAACCAGCTCTACAAGCACACCCAGATGGAGTCCACCTTCGGGATCATCATGCTCGCGATCGACCGGGGGCAGCCACGGGTCTTCAACCTGAAGGAGATTCTCCAGAGCTTCCTGGAGTTCCGCAAACAGGTGGTCGTCCGCCGGACGACTTTCGATCTTGCGAAAGCGCGGGAACGGGCCCACATCCTGGAAGGACTGATCATCGCTCTCGACCGGATCGACGAGGTGATCGCCGTGATCAAGGCCTCCGGGAGCCCCCCGGAAGCAGCCACCGCCCTCTGCAGCCGGTTCGGCCTGAGCGATCTCCAGGCGAAGGCGATCCTCGACATGCGGCTCCAGCGCCTGACCGGCCTCGAGCGGGAAAAGATCGACGCGGAATACGCCGAAATCTCCGCACTGATTCACAAGCTCCAGGGGATCCTCGACGACCCGCAGAAGGTTCTCGACGTGATCGTCGAGGAACTTGCCGAGATCCGGACCCGCTACGGCGACGAGCGGCGCACCGAGATCGTCTTCAGTTCCGAGGAGATCAACATCGAGGACCTGATCGTCGAAGAGGACATGGTCGTTACCGTCTCCCACGCCGGCTATATCAAACGCAACGCGGTGAGCCTCTACAAGAGCCAGCGCCGCGGCGGCAAGGGCAAGATCGGGATGGGGATGAAGGAGGAGGATTTCGTCGAGCGCATCTTCATCGCCAACACCCACCACTACGTGCTGATCTTCACGAGCCGGGGCCGCCTCTACTGGCTGAAGGTTTATCTGATCCCGCAGGCCGGGCGCGCCGCCAAGGGGAAGGCGATCGTCAACCTGATCAACCTGATGGAAGGGGAACGGGTCGCCGCGGTCCTACCGGTCCGGGAGTTCACAGGGGAAAAGTCGGTGGTCATGGTGACCCGCCGGGGGACCATCAAGAAGACGGAGCTTTCGGCCTTTTCCAACCCGCGCGCGGGCGGCATCATCGCGATCTCCATCGATGCGGAGGACGAGTTGATCGACGTGCAGCTCACCCTCGGGAACCAGGACATCTTCCTCGGGACCCGGAAGGGCAAATCGATCCGCTTCAAGGAGGACGACGTCCGCGATATGGGCCGTACGGCCCGCGGCGTCCGGGGGATCAAGATGGCTGACAATGACCGGGTCATCGGAATGGAGATCCCGACCGAAGGAAACACCATTCTCACCGTCTCCGAAAAGGGGTACGGAAAACGGACCGAGATCGCCGAGTATCGCCTCCAGACCCGCGGCGGGAAGGGGACGATCAACCTGAAGACGGTTCCCAAGGTCGGGGACGTCTCGGGGATCCTCCAGATTTCCGGCAGCGAGGACATCATGCTGATCAGCGACTCGGGCCGGATCGTCCGCATGCGCGCGGAGGAGGTGCGCGTCATTCACCGGAGCACGCAGGGGGTGCGCCTGATCGACCTCGACGAAAATGAGAAGCTCGTCGGCGTCGCCCGCGCCGAGCGGGAGGAGGATCGGGAGAACGGCGCGGCGGAGGAGGAACTGCCGGAAGAGGGAGAAATCGAACTGGATCTGCCTCCGGAGAGCGGCCCGGCGGAGGCGGAGGAATGAAGCGGCTCCGCCAGGAGGGGCGCCTGCCGTAAAAGGAAAACGGATATCGGTGGCCCTTTAGACGGCTAAGAATATCTCATTTTGTGCAATAAAAACATCCAGATCATTTTCATGCGATCTTTATCTTCTTTGTTGTCGCATCCTGTGTTCCTATCCATCCGTAATGTCGGATTCGGTGTCGTTGATGGTTTTTCATCTGTTATCATGTCGTTGTCACCTTTCTGATATCCTTGCTCAGCCATTCCAGCCGGTTCAGGGCATTGATGTAAGCCTTGGCCGATGCCACCAGCACATCGGGGTGGGCGCCCCGCCCGACGGCGGATCTGCCGTTGAACTTCAGTTGCACCATCACCTCCCCCTGGGCATCGGTTCCGCCGGTCACCGCGTTGACGGCATACTTCAGAAGAGGGTAATTGGTTTTCGTGATCTTCCGGATCGCGGCAAAGATGGCATCGACAGGTCCTACGCCGAAACCGGCCTCCTGGATCATCTTGCCGTCGACCTCCATCTGCATCGTGGCCGTCGGCACCGCGACGCTGCCGCTGACCACGTTGAGATAGAGTAGCCGGTACTTCTCATCACCCCGTGAGAGTTCCTCATGGACGATAGCCTCCAGATCCTCGTCGAAGACGTCTTTCTTGACGTCGGCCAATTCCTTGAACCGGACGAAGACACGGTCGATTTCCTCCTTGCTGAGGATGTACCCCATCTCCCGGAGGCGTTCCGATATGGCGTGGCGTCCCGAATGCTTGCCGAGAACGAGGTGTGTCTCCGAAATCCCGACCGACTGGGGGGTCATGATCTCATAGGTGGTTTTCTCCTTGATCAGGCCGTCCTGATGGATGCCGGACTCGTGGGCAAAGGCGTTCGCCCCGACGATCGCCTTGTTCGGCTGGACCGGTACGCCGATGATCTGCGTCAGGAGGCGAGAGGTCTGGTGGATGTATTCGGTTTTGATCCCCGTTTCGAGGCCGAAGAGGTCTTTCCGGGTTTTGAGGGCCATGACCACTTCTTCCATCGCGCTGTTTCCCGCCCGCTCGCCGATCCCGTTGATCGTGCATTCCACCTGTCTGGCGCCGTGTTTGACGGCCGCAAGGGCGTTGGCCGTGGCGAGGCCAAGGTCGTTGTGGCAATGGACCGAGATCACCGCCTGGCGGATGTTCTTCACCCTGGCATGGAGTGTTGCGATCAGCTCTCCGAACTCCTCCGGGATCGCATAGCCGACCGTGTCCGGGATATTGACCGTCGTCGCCCCCGCAGCGATGACCGCCTCGACCATCTCGCAGAGGTAGTCGCGGTCGCTCCGGGTCGCATCCATCGGAGAGAATTCCACGTTTCGCGTATAGCCGCAGGCATGGGTTACGGCGGCGCAGGCCTCTTTCAGAACCTCCGCACGCGATTTGCGGAGCTGGTATTTCAGATGGATGTCCGATGAGGAGATGAAGGTATGGATCCGCGGCAATGCGGCCTCGGTGATTGCCTCCCAGGCCCGGTCGATATCGGACTTGTCCGTCCGCGCCAGTGCGGCGATCTGGCATCCCCGGATCTCCATTGCGATCTGCCTGACGGATGCGAAATCGCCGTCCGAGGCAACCGGGAAACCGGCCTCGATGATATCGACGCCCATTTTTTCGAGCTGCCGGGCGATCCGGAGCTTCTCGTCCGGGTTCATGCTTGCCCCCGGCGACTGTTCCCCGTCCCTAAGCGTCGTATCGAAGATAAAAACCCTCTCTTTTTCTGTATCCATTGCTGACTCCTTTCGTGCAACATAAAAAGGCCATGGGTTTTGAAGCCCATGGCCTTTAGGTTTTGATCGGATGATCGTTTGTTACGGAAGTCCTAAAAACAACGGGCAGCAGGTCCTGTTGAGCAGGCGCAGAAGAGTGAGGCCCAATAGGAGGGAAAGTAAGCTGATTCCAATGTTCGCTCGGTCCGCAACCGCTGTCATTTTAGGACGTCCTGTCGTCGTTTCGCCGGAACCTTATCCGCTCCGGGAGCATACTGTTCAGTTCCTTTTAAACCAAAGACCCGTGCCTGTCAAGCATTTATATGTCCCTGCCCATTTTTTTGTCTTGACAATGGGGAGACCCTTAGGATATAATATATCTTAAAACATCTAATTAGTGTCCATCCGTAAACGATAACCGGTTGGAAAATATCATAAAACAGGAAATATTTTGTTGAAAATTTCGGGGCAATCAACTATGGTCCTATCACAAGAGTTTGATATTATTGAATAAATGTCGAATGAAGGACCTCAAATGCGCCGAAAACCGAACCGCCAAATGAACCTTTTTACCACCGTTACCAACAACCCCATTGCCCGAGAGTTGGAAGAGATTTCCAAGATCATCGATGGCAATCCCGGCGTCCTGGATCTTGTCTATAAGGATTTGGTCAAGGCCAAGCGCCACGACACCGGCCGGGAAGGGCTGACCGCTGAACAGGTACTGCGCTGCTGCATCCTGAAGCAATACCACCAACCCAGTTACGAGGAGTTGGCCTTCTATCTGGATGACTCATCGGCCTTCCGGACCTTTTCCCGGTTGGAGATGGGTCAATATCCCTGCAAGTCGATCCTTCAGGAGAACATCAAGTCCCTGTCGGAAGAGACATGGGAGGCAATCCACAGCCGGTTCATCGACTACGCTCAAGATGAGGAGATCGAAACGGGGAAGAAAATCCGTATCGATTCAACCGCCATTGAGACGGAGATTCATCATCCGACGGACTCGACACTGCTGTGCGATGGCATCCGGGCGGTGAGCCGCTGGCTGTCCGCCGGCAAACAGCTTTCTCCCCGACCCGTTTATCCTTTTTCAGACCACACGAGAGCGGCCAAGAAACGGTTGATGGTCATCCTCAACACCCGGAAAGAAAAGGTCCGGCTTTTCGCCTATCGGGCGCTGCTTTCGTATGCAGAGCGGGTGGTCGTTTATGCCGAAACCGCAATCCCGGCGCTCTGGTCCCTTGAGGGGTCGGATTCTCTTGCCGCCCATGGCCTGGCGAGCAATCTCGAGAGGGCCGTCGGCATTCTCAGGAAGGTCGTCGACCAGACGGTGCGCCGCGTCCTCAGAGGAGAAAGGATTCCCGCTTCGGAGAAGGTCGTTTCCTTTTTCGAGGAGCATACCGACATCATCGTCAAGGGGTGCCGGGATGTTCAATACGGCCATAAGGTCTTTCTGACCGGCGGCGCCTCCAATCTGATTATGGACTGCCTGATCGAGCGGAGCAATCCTGCCGACAGCGACCGTTATCAGGCCCTGCTCGAACGGCACAAGGAGCAGTTCGGCAGAGTCCCTCGCCAAGTGAGCGCCGATGGAGGTTTTGCCTCCCGGAATAATCTTGCCTTTGCCAAGGGGCATGAAGTCAAAGATGCCGTCTTTGCCAAAAAACGAGGACTCTCCGTGATCGAGATGGCCAAGAGCGCCTGGGTGTACAAGATGCTGCGCAACTTCCGCGCCGGCATCGAGGCGGGGATCTCCACCTTGAAGAAGCAGGTCTTCGGCCTGGATCGCTGCACCTGGTCCGGATGGGGCGGCTTCAAGCAGTATGTGTGGAGCAGCATTTTCTCTTACAATTTGCTTGTGCTGGCCAGAGCCCGGTTGGCCAAAGCCTGAAATCATCACCCGGCCGGCGGCTATGATCCCCTTCAGGGAGTGGTGGGTCTTGAATTGAGAAAGAACAGCTCAATGAAATGAGCTTGACCACATCGGGCCAAGGCTGATGGCCGTTTTAACCAAAATCGGCTTCAGCCTTCTTTAAAAATCGGACTTTCCGGATGGATACTAATTACCTAAAAATAACACTAAAGAAGAAAACCATATGTTCTCGGCGAAACTGTTAACTATTGATTTAACTAACCAAACTTCTGCCGTTGATGATATCCCAGAAAAGATAATACATAATTACATCGGCGGGAGGGGTTTGGGGGCTTATCTTTTATGCAAGTTAGTTCCTCCAAAAATTGATCCGTTAGATCGGCAAAATCATCTAATATTTACTGCTGGTCCAGCTAGTGGAACTGATCTTTTTTATGGCAATAAAGCGGTCGTGACCACAAAATCCCCGCTGACTAACATTTATTTATATTCGCTGTGCAGCGGTATCATTGGTCATCAAATTAGAAAAGCCGGTTTCATGGCAATCGATATAAAAGGGAAATCTGAAAAACCGGTTTACCTGGTAATTAATAACCAGAGTGTTGAATTCAAGGATGCTTCAGCACTATGGGGGTTGAAAACAACAGAGACTCAGCAAGGTATACTGGGTAACTTGCCCGCCAAAGAAACGGCAACCTTGTCAATCGGTCCAGCTGGAGAAAAGCTTGTTAAATATGCTGCGATCATGGCTGGATTCCCTCATACACGTACCTTTGGCCGAGGGGGACCGGGTTGCGTTATGGGTTCAAAACTACTTAAGGGCATCGTTATTAAAGGTACCGGTCAAGTTACCGTTGGAGACCCGGCAAAATTTGAATCAGTTAAAAAAGTCATCTCCGAACGGGTTAAAAAAAACAGGGAATGGACCAAATTATGGCGATTGTATGGCACGGCCGGTGATATGGAATGGTTCAACCAACAGGCAATATTACCTACAAGGAACTGGCAAAGTGGACAGTTTGAAGGTTGGAGAGGGATAGATCCAGCCAGCATTGCTCAAGAATGGCCCAGGCAACATTTTAGTTGCGGTCCATATTGTGCATCACCATGTGCTCAATATATTGAGATAAGTAAAGGCCCATATTCGGGTACTAAGAGTGGGGGACCAGAGTATGAAACTGTATATGCATTCGGTTCCAACTGTGGCATTAACAAATTTGATGCTATCTCTGCCGCAAATCAGTTTTGTAATGAGTATGGTATTGATACGATGACAGCCGGCGCTTCAGTAGGATTCGCTATGGAATGCTTTGAGAAAGGACTTATTGGATTAAAGGATACCGATGGGATTGACCTCCGGTTTGGAAATGATCAGGCATTAATTCAAGCCTTACAGAAGATTGCAAATCGCGAAGGTATCGGAAATTTGCTTGCAGAAGGTGTCAGATCTTTTTCGCAAAAACTACCGGGGTCCGAAAAATTTGCTATGCAGGCTAAGGGGATGGAGTTCGGAGGATATGAGTGTCGCGGATTAATGGGCCAAGCTCTTGCTATGGCCGTGGGTAATCGCGGCGGCTGTCATCATGCCATGGGATTGATTGGTATTCCTGAGGTACAGGAAGGTACACGGATGCAAATAAGCGGTAAAGGTGAGCAAGTCAAAGAGGCAGCTATTGGAAGAAATATTCGTGATTCAATTCCAATCTGCACTTTTCCGTCCTTTCTGCTAGCACTGGCTGGTCAGGAATTTGTTGGTAAATTGATCGATAATGAAATGCTTTCAGAAATTGTTGCTTCTTTATTCGGAGAACCATGGGCTTATGATGATATAAGAAAGACGGGCATTCGCATAATTTGTCAGGAACGATTATTTAACATGCGGGAGGGTGTAACGCGAATTAATGATATCCTCCCTTCCAGACTATTAAATGAACCAAAACCGAGTGGGCCTCCGAAAGGGGCTACTGTCCCGCTTGAAGCACTCAAAGATGAATATTATCGAGCCATGGGTTGGGATTTGAAAACCGGTAATCCAACGGACTCTCTATTGGACGAACTTGAGATCGAAAGATAGGAAATCAATGAGTTTCACTATCAATAAGTAAGGGTCTCCCCGTTGTCAAGACAAAAAAGTGGGCGGTATTTGGTGCACAGTGTTAGCCAGCCCTGGTTTCGGGTTTAACCGCTC
>JAFGRP010000070.1 GCA_016935075.1 Deltaproteobacteria bacterium
ACCGCCGTCCTCCGCAAATACCCCTTCGGATTCCATGTGATGAGAAAATATTCCCTGGATCTGTCGATTTCGAAGTCCTTGTTTTCGGTGACGAAGGTTTCTATTGCTTCGTAAGGCCCGGGGTTCGGACCGACAGAGAGGCCGTGATGACAGATGGCGTCCTCAACGATGAAATAATCCCCGATTTTGATCAGTCCGGAATATGTCCGCAAAACGTTCAATGTGTTGTCATAGGTGTGTGAACTGTCTTCGATGACCATGACCCTGTCGTCTTTTGATATCATCCTCTCAACACGTTGAAAATTCGGACATGCATCCCCCTCAATCAGGGAAATCCGGGGATGTTTTTTTATGGTTACCGATAAATTCTTATGAGAAAGATCAAGGCCGATGATCCTGCCATGCCCGAGAAGATCGCAGAGATGCGCAAGGTATAGTGTTGAGCCGCCGTGCGCAGTCCCGATTTCGATGATGACATCGGGCTTCGTTTCACAGAGAATCTCCTGGTAAACCCAGGCATCCAGTGGGTTTTTCTGGGCGCCCACGCCGAAATAGGTGGACCGGCTTACGATGCCTTCCTGGATGATGGACAGAGCCTGTCGCAGGGGCATGTCCAGGAGTTCTTCCATATGCTGGGTCATTGTCGTCCGCTCCTTTTGCGGGTTAGCCTTATAACCTTCAAAGATGAAAAAAGAAAACCGTCATCTGGATCTGTGCCCCATTCTGTCGCAACGTGAATCCAGCTCTGCGGTCGGTTCAGGAGAGATCAACGATGCTAATCCAGGACCTTCTCAGGATAGGAGGCCACGCCGCTGCCGGACAGTTGTATCTGCAGGCCGCGAAGCCTGCCTTCCCGGCGGATGGTTTGAATGGTCTCCCGGATGGCCGGCGTGACCTCCGGATCAAATGCATCCACATCGCATATGATGCCGCGCACCCCGGTCTCTGCGGACAGACGGACGAATTCAAGGGCATCGTCCGGATTGGCGTTCATCCGCGTGACGATATACTTGGCCTGCACATTGCCGCCGGTGGCGGCATAGGCTTTGAGATTGCTCATGACCCGGTCGAAGAAATCGCGGCCTTTCAGGGCCTTGAAGGTTCCGGCCGAGCCTGCGTCCACGCTGCACACCATCGCGACATGGCCGTCGGAGAGGCCGGCGGCAAGGGCCGGGGAATAACGTACGCCGTTGGTGGCGACGTAGTTCCAGCGGCCGCTGCTCACCAGGAGCCCGAGCAGTTCCTCGAATTCCTCCAGCAGGGTGGGCTCACCGCCACCCCAATTGATGACCCCATCCGGTGCGAGCAGGCCGTCGTGGATCATGGCGTGGAATGTGTCGTAAAGCGCAATTGGACGATAACCGGCGGCAAGGCTTTGCGGATCGTTCCACCAGCCGGTGCATTTTTTTTCAAGTTGAAGATAGCAATAGTGGCAGTTCAGGTTACAGCAGGTGAAATGCGATAGATTGACCACCTGCACCAGGTAAGGTGCCGCGGACCAGCTTTTCTTTTCCAGCAGTCCGCAGTCCTGGCAGTCACGCAGCCCGCCGGCATTGATGGCCCGGATATAGTCGGTCCTTGCCTCCCTGATCCGTTGAACCGGAATGCTGCCCCCGCTGAAATCCGATATGGGGAGCCAGCCGCGATCGCCGTGGTGACAGACGCAGCAGACATGAATTCCGCGAGGACTGAAGGCCAGGCCCCGATCCAGCCATTCACATCCGTAGCGCACATCCGTCATCTCAGGGCCCCCATCCATTTCAGGATTCTTTTCCCGGCGGCCTTCAGATACGGGTTGCGAACGATGCTTCGAACAAGTCGGGTCCGGCTCAACAGAACGGCGAACCTCGCTATCGTCTGAGCTTCCGGAGACATGGCGCCCGATGCCGGATCGGCGGTTGCCGAACGGGATTGGGTGCTCCACAGCCAATCCACCGCATCGCCCAGCCGTTTGTATTCCAGCGACAGCGACGCCAGTTCCCGCCCGAAACCCGGACTGATCGGGCATCTCGGGTTTTGGACCCTGAGCTGATGGGCTTCGTCCAGGAGCGATGTAAATCGGTCGATCATGCCTTCCCACGACAATCTTGACGCGGCAAACGCCCTGCACTGTCTCGACATGTTCATCAGTGCGGCGGGGTCGGACAACAACCGTCGAAGGGCGTTCAGATATTCCTGAACCTCGTTTTCCCCATGGGGGATCAGTATGCCTGCATCCGGGCCCACGATTTCTTCATGCCCGCCGACCTTGGCCGCGACAGGAACAACGCCTGATGCCATCGATTCGAGCAGTGCGATGGAAATGCCCTCATACCGGGAGGGCAGCAGGAAGATATCGGAGGCGATCAGGATATCGAGCCATCTTTGATGGGGAATCGAGTCCAGCATCCGGACCCGTTCAGACAGACGGTATTGATCCAGTAAATCTCGAAGTTGGGATTTCAGTTCCCCCTCGCCGATAATGAGTGCCTGGAATATCATCCCCTGGTCCCGCGCCCTCCTGAGGATTTCCGCCAGCAGGGCAGGGCGTTTCTGTTCGCAGATCCTGCCGGCAAAGACGATCACCGGGACATCGTCCGGGATTTTCAGTTCCGAGCGCACGGCCTGTCTGACCTTGTCGGGGTGATTCACCGGCGACGTTCTGACGCCTGTATGCATGACCCTGATCCGCCTGCCGTCCGCTCCGCGGTCCTGCATCCACCCGGCCAGATGCCCGGAGGTTACAATGTTGCATTCAAGGGCATCCTGGTAGCCGACGGCGAACCTCGGATGCCCCCCGTTCAGCCAGTGGGGTTCCTCGACGTGGCACATGTCAACGAATGCCACCCCGGGAGAAACGGCCCTGAGGTAGGGAAGGAGCTGGTAGCCTATGGTGCTGCCCGTGATGACGACCGTGTCGATTTTCCGCGATTGAATCAGGTATGCCAAGAATCGAGGATAATCCGATGCATGAAGAAAATTCGGCAAGATGAATATATCAGGTGTAAATCGACTGAATTGATGCTCCCAGGTGTGATTGGCCGACAGGGTCGAGCAGATGGTCACGTCGTGACCCCGGGCCGTGACGCCCTCGATCAGGTCCAGATTGACGCGGTCCGCGCCGCCTGTGGTCATCCATGGGATGATGAACATGATCCGTCTTCCGTCCGGATTCGGCGCCAGGGAGTTGGAAGCGGCGCAATCCGTCTCGATTGTTTCGTAGGGGGAAAGGGGGCGCTGCACGGGCGCCGGAAAGTGTTTCTCGAGTCCATCGTATTTCCGGCGCATCATTTTCTCGAATTCTTCGTTGACATTGCCCGACCGCATGATCTGTTCAAAACGGCCGTCGCCGCGTTTCCGATACCACTGCAGAAATTCCCGAATCGTAAAGCCCCAGTGGCCTGCTTTTGCCATGGCCAGCCAGAAATCCCAATCCTCGTGACCGAACCGGATGGACTCGTCGAAGCCGCCGCATTCCTCGTAAGCGGCGCGCCGGATCACGGAGATCGGGGGGCCGCTGTTGGCCTGCAGGTGCGCTTGTCCCCTTTCAAATCCGGTGGTCCAGAGGTATTCCTGGTCGCCGAACACCACGCTGTAGGCATTGCAGAAGGCGAACTCGGGATTGGAATCGAGGAACCATACGCATTTCTCGAGGTAGGTCGGCTCCAGCATGTCGTCGCTGTCGAGGAGGCAGACATATCGGCCGGAGCTATCGCGGAAGGAAGTGTTCCGCGCCGCGCCGGGGCCGGCATTTGTTTGCCGGATGACCTTGATGCGATTGTCCTTTGCCGCGACATCGGCGAGCCTCTGAAGAGACGACGCATCCGTCGAGCCATCGTCCACGATGACCCATTCCCAGTTCTGCAGGGATTGCGCCTGCAGCGAAACGAAGGTTTCCAAAAAGAGCTCTTCCGTATTGTAGTAGGGGGTGATCACCGAAACGTCGATGTGTTTGATGACGGAATCCGACTTGATGTAATGGCGGGGCAGCGCCCTGCGCCCCGGCAAATCGGAGAAGTCAGGTTTCAGGCAATTGATCATGATCAACTATCCTTGGTCGCGCTCTATCCTCGCGTTGCCACAAACCAGGCCCGTGCGCCCGCGGGATGGCCTTCAACGGTTATTTTGGAGTCGGCCGGGTTGCGGCTGTCGCAGGCCGCCTTGAAGGGCATGCGCACGTCTTTGAACCCGCTCGACCTGAGCATGCCCATGAGGCACTGGTCGCCAAATATCCACCAATAGGTTTCATCGCCCCAGAAAGAGCCTTCGACGAACTGGGTCTGCGATGACGTTTCGGAAAGGACATGGGTTTCCATCAGCAGGATCGCGCCGGGACGCATGATGGCGGACAGTTTTTCAATCAGCAGCATGGGCGTTTTGACGTGATAGATCAAACCCTGGCAATTCACAAAATCGAACCTGCCGAAGGAGCGGGAATCGAGGTCTTCCCATCCCAGGTTCAGGAAGCGCACGCCGGGAACATTGTAGACGGCATTCAGAAATGAAGCCTGATGGTAAAACCCGTGGGGTTCGATGCCGACCGCTTCGGTCGCGCCCAATGAGCTCATGAGAAACGTGTCGTAGCCGGCGTTGCAGCCGATATCCAGGACGCGGGATCCTTCGAGCATCGGCAGAATCCCGGCGGCTCTGTAAGCGCCCAGTTTCCCTCTGCAATCCCAGGCGCTCCGCGTCACGCGGTTTCCCGGGAGCGGAAAAGGTCCCTGAAGAAAAAGCCCGAGATCCGGGAGGATGTCATCGACAAACGCCCGTGTGCGGTCGTCCGTATGTTCCAGGAAACGCCGGAAGCCCGACTCGGTGTCGCTGTACTGAACGCCCGCCGTTTCTATGGGACGGTCCGGATTGATGGTCTCGTAGCCGCGGCGGAACCTCTCAAATTCATCCCTGTCGAATTTCTTCAAGAATATCCTTCTTCTTTTTAACCATGTCATCGAACGGACAAGACCCGTGTATGCCTTCCTGATCCGTATAGCCATCCCTGCGGCTGTCTGTTCCGGGATCATCTCCTCCTTCTTTTGAGGAAAGGATTCCTGCAAGGCCGTTACCCCATTGCCCCGACGGAACCATCCGCACTCGGAACCCTTTTTCTCATCCAAAAACTGCAGCCCCAGGGAGGCTGGACCCCGCGATAGAGCTCGTCGAGAAGTTTTGCATCGGTCTTCCACAAAAGACGGTTGGCCATGAGGATCTCGTACCGGTTGTTATGCATGAGAAAGGCCTGCAGGACATATTGTTCGTTCCATGTCTGGCCGCGTTCGAAGATCCACATATCCGGGTAATCGTCGGGAATGAAGATGTCATGCAGGTGGATAACGACACCCGGCGCCAGCCGGGGCAGAACCTCGAAGAAGAACCAGTTGACATCGCTGGCCACTTTCGAACAGTGAGAGCCGTCATAAAAGCAGATATCACCGGCCTGAAGCGCTTGGAATATTTCCAGGGGGGCGCGCTGAAGCAGGCAGCGATGGTGTTTCCAGTCGCGGGGGAACAGTTCGAACACTGCGGGATTGGGATAGGGCTCGACCTGCGTGACCTCGCAGGAGACCTCATTGCGCGCCAGGGCGCGCAGCATCAATAGGCTGGAAAAACCGCAACCGATTTCAACGATCCGCCGGGGCTTTAGATCGCGGAGCAGACCATACTGCACCAGGGCATCGGAACTGTTCCAGAAAGGATTGTTCCAGCAGTATTCAATCCTGCCGGGTGGATGGTTTTCGGGGACGTCCCTCAATTCTTCCACGTACCGGCTGACCGTCCGCGCAACCTCCAATTGACCGGCAATGTTCCAGTCGATGTCGGGGACGGGTGGGCGGTCTTTCCATAAGTCCTTGTTTTCTATAAGGAAATCACAATCGTTGAGAGGAGAATAGAAGTCATTGCGCTGAAAATGGTAGCCTGCTTTCTGAATATCGAGAAAAGAGTACTGCTTCAGGTTCTCAATAGCCGCAAGCAGAGGCGGGGCGCCCACGTTTGTCATGATTTTCTCCTTGGGTTATCTGCCTTTCGGAAATATCACTTTTCATGCAACTGTGATTGGATCGATCAGAACAATTTTCTTCCGGTCAGCCTGTTGAGGATTCGCACACCCAGATGGGACTGGATCTTGTTCAGCCTTTCGTTCATGTCCTGCAGACGGGAAGAGAGATCGGCCACGGCTTTCCCCTGCTCGGCGGCGTTCTTCTCCCAGGCTTCGCATTGCGACTTCAGCCAGGCATGCCCGGTCTGCAGGTCTTGCACATGGTCCTGCAATGAGGCGATGACCTGTTCGCGCTCATTGGTCGCCTTCTCCCAGGCCCTGCATTGTGATGCCAGCCAGGCCATTCCCTTTTGCAGGTCTTGAGTCCAAGCCTGCAGATCCTCGACCCGGGCCTGCAATGCAATGGTGGACGCTATGCTCACTCCAAGCTCTATTAGGCGCAGCAACTGAATGGTCCTGGGATGGTTCAAATCAACAAGGTCGTAAAAGGCAGGCCGGTCTTTGATCATCGACAGGAAGAACATGGCATCCAGAAAAAGATCGTGATTGTTTTTGAGAAGCTCCAAGATATCATCAAAGGCAAGATCCGGATTCAACTCTTTCAGATTTTCCACCACGAGCCAATTGACCTCGAACTGGACCTTGAAGCCGCTTTCGCTCTCATGAACGGTGTTCTCCGAATGCATCCGGTACTTGAGCAGGTCTTCCCCGATCAGGTGAATTTGATATCTCTTCGCCAATCTCAGCAGCATGTCCCAGTCGTGGGCGTACCTCAAGGCTTTGAAACCGCCGCACTCCTGAAAGCACTTTCGCCTGGCGAACAGATTCGATGTTGTGATCAGGATGTTCTTCGCAAAAGCGTTGGGATAGAATTTGTCCTCGTTAAAAAAAGGGAGTGCGCCTCTGTACCAGTCCAGCCAGAATCGAGACAGAGGCGTCACCCTGTCCTTTAAAGGTGTGCCGTCACTATAGATGCCCTCGACGGTGGATATGGCCGCAGAGTAATGGGCATTGTTTTCCAGGAAAGTCAGGCACGTCTCCAGGCGATTCGGCAGATAGATATCATCGGAATTGAGGATTGAGATGTATTCACCCTCGGCCAGGGAAATCCCCCTGTTGATTGCCGAATGCGCGCCGCTGTTCTCTTGGCTGATATATCGAATCCGTTGATCCTGAAAGGTCAATATCATCTGTTCGGTGGAATCCGTGGAGCCGTCGTTGACGATGATGATCTCAAAATCCTGACAGCCCTGGCTTAAGACGCTGTTGATTGCCGCCGCGATGTATTTCTCGTGATTGTATGCCGGGATGATCACACTGATCTTCATGTTTTTCCCTTTCCATCGTCTGCCGGGGGACGTCGCTTCGGCATCATGACAAAGAGGACCTTATCTTTCTGTATCGCGTCAGCCATCGCCATCCCGGAGAAGCATATATATCGGCCAACTGGCGACTTTGATCAGCGATGACAAGCCGGTTTTCCTCCAGTTGACGATCCTTTTCCATTATCAGCATCCGGCTCTCCTCAATGATATTCCGGACCTCCTCCAGCCGGCGGTCCTTCTCCCGGATCGCGGCGTCATGCCGCCGCAGTCGTTCGTCCGTCTCCTGAAGCTCTTGATCGCGCGCCGACAGTGCCTCCCCCAATGGACGGAGGCGTTCCGAAAGCTCCGCCTTTTGACGCTCCAGCATATTTTTTGTGCCCAGATGGTAAAAAAACCTGGAAACGCCCGATTCATGGTTTTGGGCATACGCCAGGAAGGACCGCACCTCCTTCTCAATTTGAACACCTACGGCAAGCATCGCCAGGCCGTGGCCGAACTTGAACTCGAATGACGGGTATTGACGGGACAACTCTTCCAGCAGCCGCCAGACGCCAAATTCCCGATCCCGAACATTGGAGTCGTGCAGCAGCACGACCCCTCTTGAACTCATCTTGGGCAACCAGGATTCGAAGTCGTGCCTGACGGAGTCATAGGTGTGATGCCCGTCGATATGGAGAAGGTCGATGGAGGATTCGGGAAAATGGGCCAGGGCCTCGTCGAACCGGCGCCGCATCAGTCTCGAAAAGCCGCCGTACAGCGGATCATGATATGCCCGCAATTCCTCCAGAACCTCTTCGCCGTAAAAGCCGCTCTGTTCATCACCCTGCCAACTGTCCACGGCATAGCAGACCGTATTCAAGGCCAGTTCGTCCACGGCCTGGCAGAATGCGCAATAGGAGTCACCTTTATGGGTTCCCAACTCGACGAACGTTTTCGGCTTGAGCATCGCCGTGATCGCGAAGGCAAACGGGATATGCAGGTGCCAGGAGCCTATATCTGTCAGCCTTTTCGGGGCGCGGAAGGCTATCTCGAAACTCAGCAAATCAAAGGGTTTTTCCATCGCGTCGGCTTCCGGCAGATTTTTATCGGCTCTTTCTATCGGCTCCCCTCAACAATTTGCGCAGCAGGCGGACCTTGAAATATCTTTTCCATGAGGATACGGATGGCATCGTCGCCTTTTTGCACACCAAAACCGTGTCCCGCCACAGGTCGCTTCCGTCGGCATAGCCGGTTGATCCGGTTTGCGAATAAATCTCCAGAACCTCCAATGACGCGAACCTGGCGAGCGCCGAGAATCCATCGGGATAAAAGCGCCAGCAGTCCACCGGATAACGGTGTTCCGGCCCGCCCGAGGGAGCGATGATGCAGCATAAGCCTTCAGGCTTCAGGATCCTGGCGATTTCCAGCATCGTCATCCAGAAGAATTCGATGTGCTCGAACGCCTGCCCCGAAATGACAACATCCGCCGAGCCTGACCTTATTTCCCGCCAGTCATAGGGGTCCCGGAGAACAATGTCCACGTTCTTGCCGGGGGCCGTGTCGATGCCGCGGTATGTCCAGGAGGCAGCCTGAAATAAATCCCTGTAAGAGCCGTTCACATCGAGGCTGCCCAGGTCGAGTATGGATAGCGGCTCGTTTTTTCTGTCCTCCAGGTATTTCTTCCTGAAGGCGAGCATCTTGTCCAGAGAGCTTTGGTGCACCTCAATCCCCCTCTTGTGAGAAAGCAACCGTTGTATTGGGCACCGACAGGAGCCCGTATGGAGTCCGCGCGGGAATGCTCTTAAAGATCATGGCATCATGAAGAAAGTGGCACTGCATGTGATTCTCCAGCTCGCCGTCGGCAACCGCAATGGTCAGGGAATACTCTCCCTCTGCAAGATTGGGCCACTCATCCACCTGAAAGACGATCACGTACCTCCGGCCGCGCGACAAGGGGGGAAGTTCCTTCTGGACCAGCCGGGTGTTGTCGCCGAGGATCTCACGGCCCAGACGGTCCCTGACGATGAAGCCCGCTATGGGATTGGCTATGTCTTCATGCGCCCTGAGTACAATCCCGATTTCGCATCTCCGGCCTGAATACACGACGCCGTTGCAGGATCCCTGGGAAGTAAGACGCAGCGCCTCGATGGTTGCCCGGCGATCCCCGAACTGCCTGATTCCTTCCCCGACAGGCGTAAAGGTTCCCATGTCAATGTCGCTCCCCGAAGTTGTCCCGCTTTCCAATGTCGGGGCCTCTGGTTTGACATCCCCTTCATACATGAACTGGAGGTATTTCTCGGCCACGTGCTTCGGAGCTCCATCCATCCTGATCCTTCCCGATTCGATCCATATGGCCCGTGAGCACAGCTCCGTCACCGCACCGATGTCGTGCGACACAAAGATGACCGTACCGGTCCGACAGAACATTCTGATTTTGGCCATGCACTTTTGCTGAAAACGGGCGTCTCCCACGGACAAGGCTTCATCCACCACAAGGATATCCGGCGACACATTGACGGCCACCGCGAATGCAAGCCTTACATACATCCCGCTCGAATACATCTTGACCGGCTGTTCGATGAAGTCCCCGATATCCGCAAACTCGGCAATATCGTTGTATCGCGATTCGATCTCCGACCGGGACATCCCCATGATGGCGGCGTTCATGAAAACATTCTCGCGTCCCGTGAAATCCGGATTGAATCCTGCCCCCAACTCCAGCAGGGCCGCGATCTGGCCGTTGACGCGGAGCTCACCCTCTGTCGGGTACAGCGTGCCGCAGATGATCTGCAGCAGCGTTGACTTTCCGGACCCGTTGGACCCGATGATCCCGACGGTTTCTCCCTTCCTGATCTCGAACGAACAATCCTTGAGGGCCCAGAATTCCCGATAGAACTGCTTCCGCCGCCGCCAAAGAGACTGTTTCAGCCGGTCCAGCGGCTGGGCATAGATCTGGTAACACTTGCCTAAATGATCGACCCGAACTGCAATGTCGGAAGGCATAGGTTATTAAACGATTATTGACGGGAAGGTTGCTTGAACCAGACGGTACGGTTCACATAATCCGCATAGCTCAGAATGATGCGAACCACTTTCTGAGAGACGTTTTCCGTATTGTAATCTGGAACCACTTTGAACGGATGCCCGTGATCGGCGTATTGCGCAATGACAACATCGATCGATTCCAAAACCCTCTCAGCCCTGAGACCGCACATAATCAGGACGCCCTCGTCCATCCCCTCCGGTCTTTCATGAGCCTGGCGTATCGTGACGGCTGGAAAGCCCAGAATGGATGACTCCTCCGTAAGGGTGCCGCTGTCGGAAACGACACAGCGGGCATGCAACTGAAGCTTCACATACTCCAGAAAGCCGAGCGGTTTCGCCAGGCGGATGCGGCGGTCCAGATCTTTTATGCCGAGGCTCTCCATTCGGTTTCGGGTGCGAGGATGCGTCGACACAATGACCGGCAGGCTATATTGATCCGCCATCCGGTTCAGGGTGGACAGGAGATCGGAAAAATTGGCGTCGCAGTCGATATTCTCCTCCCTGTGGGCGCTGACCACAAAGTAATTTCCCTTTTCCAGCTTCATCCGATCCAGAATGTCCGATGCGTCGATCCGGGGCCGGTAATAGGAAAGAACCTCTTTCATGGGGGAGCCGATTTTGATGACCGTTTCCGGCTTCAGCCCTTCTGCCAGCAGATAACGTCGCGCATGCTCGGTATAGGTCAGATTGATGTCGCTGATGTGGTCGACGATTTTTCGATTGATCTCTTCCGGAACCCGCTGATCAAAGCAGCGGTTCCCGGCCTCCAAATGAAACACGGGAATCTTGCGCCGCTTTGCCGCAATGGCCGAAAGGCAGCTGTTCGTGTCCCCCAGCAGCAGGAAGGCATCCGGACGCTCTTTTGCCAACAGGTCATCCGTCCGCCCAATGATATTGCCGATGCTGTGGGCTGCACTCTCCCCAGCAGCGTCGAGGGAATGGTCCGGCCTCCTGATGGCAAGATCCTGGAAGAATATTTCATTCAATTCATACTCGTAATTTTGCCCCGTATGAACCAGGGTATGTTCGACATATCGATCGAGCGCCGCAATAATCCTGCTTAATTTGATGACTTCCGGTCGGGTGCCGACTACGGTCATGACTTTCATAAGCGGGAGCCTTTCCTTTATCTTAATAATTCATCCGGAATGCGGGTGACATCTTCCAGCATCAATTTGTGCTTTTTCAGAAGGGCCACGGTATCCTCCAGGTTCAGCACTTCATCGCTCGAACTGTATTCCCTGGTCAGGGCGCGGGGGTCCCGGTCATCTCCGCCGCCGAGTTCCGGCAGCATCGGCCGGATCACGTAATATGGGCCGCGGGCAATGCAATGATTGACCTCTTCCTCGGAAACCAGGATTTCATGAACCTTTTCCCCCGGACGAATGCCGGTGACGGTGATTTCGATAGGCCGGTCACCAATCAGGGCTTTTGCCACGTTGATCATCTTGGTGGAGGGTGCACGCGGGATATAGGTGTCGCCGGCCTTTGCGGAACGCAGGGCTTCAAGGACCGTGTCGACAGCCTGATCCAGGCTCAGAAGATAACGGCTCATCTCGGGTAAGGTAATCGTCACGGGACCGCCGTTCCTGATTTGTTCATGGAAGAGTGGAATAACCGAACCGCGTGATGCCAGCACATTGCCGTACCGGACGCAGATGAAACGGGTTTTTGGATTCAGAATATTGGCCGATGTGAGAATCCGCTCCTGCAGGGACTTGGTCATGCCCATGACGTTGACGGGTTTGCAGGCCTTGTCCGTGCTGATGCCGACCACCGTGTCCACCGGATAACCGTTTTCCCCGATCGCCTGCACGATATTGGCCGCACCCAGACAGTTTGTCATCAGTGCCTGCACGGGGAAATACTCGCAGGTGGGAACCTGCTTCAGGGCGGCGGCGTTGATCACGATATCGGCGTGGCTGAGGACCGATCGAACATCGGCAAAATTGCGCACGTCACCGATCCGGAATTCGAGAATATTCATGAAATTTCTGTAGATGACCTCATCGGTGGCCACCAGCTTGTGCAGATAGGACATGCGCATATCGTGCTGCTTGGCTTCATCCCTCGAGAAGACGATGACTTTCTTCGGGGTTCCCAGCTCGCCGCCCAGAATGCGGCGAACAACGGTTTTCCCCAGGGAGCCCGTACCTCCCGTAATCACGATGGTCTTATCTTCAAGTATCGACATGTTCGCCTCTCCTGTGCATGTAAGCCCCTTTCGTTCCACTGAAAGCCGGAACCTGGTTTCATCGATGAGTCAACGACTTCCTGTCATATCCGAACTCGACATAATGCCGATGCATCCTGTCAACGAGGTCAGGCCATGGGGGCGATCTGTAGCCGGTCGCCTTTTGAAAAAGGGATGAATCCAGGGAACGGTCGACAACGACACCGTCAAAAGGCTCTATCTCTATCCCTTTGTCGTACCTCTCCGCGACCGACCGGAGCAGATCATATTTCGATATGGCCTCGGACGATACGTGATAAACGCCCGACAACTCGGCGCGGGGCAGTACATGATCCCCGATGATCCGCGCCACTTCCACGGTCGGGAGCCCTGAAAAAATGGCCCTCGTGTATCCCCGGATCTTTCCCTCTTGTGCGAGAAGCCAGTCCATGAGTCCAAGCTGATGATTCAGGGCATGCCCGATGACGGAGGTGCGCAGGGTGACGCAGTGCGGGGATGCGGTCTCGCCCAGGAATTTGGATTTGCCGTAAAGGTCCTTTGCATCCGACGGATCGTCTTCTCTGTAATTCCCCTTCATGCCGTCAAATACGCAGTCGGTGCTGATATGAATCAGACGGGCGCCTGCTGTTTTGCATGCCAGGGATATTCTGTGGGGCAGCAGTGCATTGACCGCAATCGCGCTAAACGGATCTTTCGCGGACGGCGACTGCTTGATCAGCCCGATGCAGTTGATCACCGTATCCGGCCGGATGGATGCAATGGCGCCGGCGATTGTATCGAATTCATTCGCATCGACTTCCGTTCTGATTTTCGGTATCAGCTCCGGTGAAAACCACCGTTCGAGATTCGAAGCGGTCCGCGCCGATGCATAAACGTCCAGGTCCTGATGACAGGACAACTGGGTGAACAGCACGTGCCCCAGCATGCCGGTCCCGCCCAGGATCAGGATTTTCTTGACCTTCATATCACCTTCCAGTGGCCGCCGATACTTCTAAATTCTGCCCCGCAGCCTGGACCAGCAAAGGCAAAGATATTCGTAAATTGCGCTGCCCGCCATGTCGAGATTGCCTGTCGAAGGGAAATAATCCCCGGGGGCCGAATTTCGCTTTTCAATGACCCGGTAATGGGCCGGTGCGGGAATGGGGTTCAATCCAACCTTCCTGAAGAGGGCCATGGAGCGGGGCATATGAGATGCCGAGGTCACCAGCACGAACCGGTCATGCCCGACGATATTTTTAACGTAGACCGCCTGCTCTTCCGTATCTTTCGACTTTTTTTCGAGAACCAGATCGCTTGGCTTCACGCCCATGATTTGAACAATTCTGCCACTGATTTCCACCTCGGGCACCGTATCGAAAACAGCGCCTCCCGCAAGAACCATCTTGCTTCCCGGCAATTCCCTGTGGATCCGCACGCCCTCTGTCAGCCGGAACAGTGACGCACCCGAAAGCTGGCTCGTCACGGGAATATAGGCACTCGATACATGACCGCCGCCCAGTACGACAACCCACTTGACGGACGATCGATCGGACGCTGTAGCTTGATACGGGGGATAGGCATTTTCAAGCGGTTTCAACAGGGCAGTGGAGATGAAACCGTAGCTTAAAAGAACGAGCAGAAGGGTCGCCCCGGTGACCGCTATTTTTCCCGCCCGCCCTCTTTTTGACCACCACAGCAAAACCATTCCTATCGCCAAAAGCAGGATCAGGAAGGGAAGGGGGGAAAGCAATGATGAAAAGCCCTTGGCAATGACGAAAATCAGTTCCGGCATAACCCGATCAGCTCATTTTCCAGATTGACAATCTGGGTATTCATGTCGAAGTTCTTCGCGACAAAACGGACCGCGTTATTCGACAGACGGTCCAGGAGCGCCCTGTTTGCCATGGTTTCCGCAATCATCCCAGCAAATGCGGCGCCGTTTTGGATATCGCAGTACAACACGCCGCTCTCCTTTTCAGGGAACGTTTTGACGACATCCGGCAGAGGCGTGCAGATCGCGGGCTTGCCGCAGGCCAGATACTGAACGATTTTCACCGGAATGATATCCCTGGTGATCCGGTTGAGCTGGAAAGAATTGAACGCGACATCGGCAATTCCCAGAAGGGCCGGCACTTCGCCATACGGCTGAAAACCCGTCAAAACGACCTCTTTTTCCAATTGTCGTTCCCTGATTATTTTTTTGAGTTCGTGATCGTAATCTCCCCCGCCGACAATCATGATCTTTATGGCCGGCAAAATTCCTCGCATGACGTCAAAATGCCTGATGACGACATCGATGCCGGCAAAATCATAGGTGGTCCCCACAAAGGCGGCTATCCTGTCATCTTCGTTGAATCCCCATTTTTTCCTCAACATTATATCATTTTCCCTTTTGTTGAACAGAGATGTATCGACGCCGTGATTCAGCATGAATATTTTTTTGCACCTTCCATGGCTCATCTTTTTCACATAATGGCTCATTTTTTCGTTCGTGGGTATGACTTCATCGCAATTTTTATAGATGTATTTTTCACCAAAATACAATGGTAGGAGAATTAATAAATTATTTCTGATTTTATGATACACGTCGAGCGCCCTGTAGCACACGGGAATATTGAATCGGTTGCACAGCCTGACGGTGTTTGTGCCGTTGATGAACACGGAATAGAGCAGGACGACATCGACCTCTTTGTTGATTAATTTTCTTGATAATGATTTTTTGAAACGATTCCGGGCCGAAAAATATTTCACCAACAGCAAATTGATATGGGCCGTATTTTCCAGCAGGACCGATCCAATGCCAGTCCGTGATGCCATGGAACGATTGCCTCTGCCGTCGCCGTCCTCGTCGAAGTCGACGACCGTAACCTCGTGACCCCTTGCAGCGAGCCTTTCCGCAAAGTCCTGGTATTCATAGACCACCTTTTTTGCATAACTGACTTCATGGACGATCAGGATCCTCAATGCCTATCCTTTACCGGCTTCGAACCGCACTCAGCAGTGCCATGAACCCTTTGAACATGTGCCGTAAAAGACGGGGATTGGAAGCGGCCTGCATCAATTTTCCGGCCACGATGGACGGCCGGAAATAGAAGGCCTTCAGCATGTCCGACCTGGCTTCATCCATATCCCTTTGGGTAAACCCGCTTGGCGTAAAAACGGTGTTCAGCGTATTCATTTTGCTCCAGTCCCTCTCCAGGACGCCGTATTCATCCGCGTGTTGATACAGGGCGGTTCCAGGAAATGGGGTCAACTGCATCACGGTAATGTCGTTCAGGGGCAGCTTCAATGCCAGGTCTTTGGTCAGCTTCAGGGACTCCGGTGTCTCTCCCGGAAACCCCACCATGAAGAATCCCTTTGTTTTGAGCCCCGCGTCCCTGCTCCACCGGACGGCCGATTCGATCTGGGCAATATCCTCGTTTTTGTTCATCGCGTCGAGGATCCGCTGATCACCGCTCTCTATTCCGTATGAGATGTGCCAGCACCCGGCCTGTTTCATCAATTTCAGAATGTCCAGCGTAACGCGGTCCGCCCGGCCAACGCATGACCAGGTCACATCGATATTTTCCGCGATCAGTCTTTCGCAGAATTCCCTGATCCAGGAATGTAATATGATAAAAGTGTCGTCTTCGATGAGTATCTCGCGGACACCGAATTGACGCGCCAGATCTTTGAACATGTTCAAGGCATAAGCGGGGCTGTAGGAGCGGACCCTGTGCCCGAAGACCGAGCGGTCGCAAAAGGCGCAGCGGTTGGGGCATCCTCTGGAGAGGACCACCGAAGCGCAGGGGTAGCGGTTCATCCTTGCCGGGGAAGGGTGGAAGGCCTCCGGGAAACCCTGCAAAAGCCGCCATGCCGGCAAAGGCAACCGGTCCAGGTTGTCTATCAGGGGGTGGCGCTCATTGACGACAATACGGCCATTGATTCTCCGGGCCGTTCCAGGAAGATTCTCGGGGATGTTGCCGTTTGCCGATGCGGCCTTCAGGATTTCCGAAAAGGTCTCTTCCCCTTCGCCCAGGACGGCGACGTCAAAATGTCTGTATTCCGCCAGCGTCTCTTCGGGAAGCGCCGTAACATGACACCCGCCGATGATCGTGATGATTCCCTGATCGAATTTTTTCAGGGATCGGGCAAGCGCGCCCGAGGCTGCAATGCCCGCCGTCGTCGAACTGATTCCGGCGACATCCGGTCTGAAATCTTCGAGCTGCTCCACGGTCTGCCGGACGGAGAGATTTTCAGCCGCGGCGTCCACGATCCGCACATCCATGCCCTCCTGCAGGGCAACGGCCGCCAGGCATGCCAGGGCGAACGAAGGTTCGGTGCTGCCTGCCCCGGAAAACCTCCCGTACCGATCTTCCAGGGAGATGGGCGAGGTGATTAAAACAATCCGGAGCATGGAATCATTTGTCTTCCATCAGGATCGCGATCTGCTGGGTCAGCGTTTTGATCTGTCGGCGCTGTATGGCAATCACAATTGAAAATTGAAGACACATCAGAAACAGGATCAGGATCGAAAAAAGAAACAGTGTCGTAATGGGGGACGTGACGTTGATTTGCGTTGAAAACCAGAGGAGCCAATCATACTTGAGAACAATCAGCGGAGCAATGACGCCGACCGCCAGCCAAAGCCAACAGTATGAAATGTCCAGCATGCCTTTATAAATCAGCCTTATAATGAGCACGAACAGCGCAAGACTGATCGGCAGCATGATCAGAAGCTGTTTAGGATACATAATGTTTCCACCTCCTTCCCCTCAGAATGACCATTCCGATGGAGAGTATCATTTTGATGACATAATAGAACGGTTTCATCCCGGCGTGCATCGATAAGCCGCCGGAGCGTTCCATCATGATGACGTCAACCTCCTTGACACGGAAACCCGCGTAATGGGCCATGAGCAAAACATCCACATCCGGAAAATCATGGGGAAAAAATCCCCTTGAGAAAAGTTCAAAGGCCTTCCTGTTCATGCCCTGGAAGCCTGATGTCGGGTCTGTAATCCTGTAGCCGGTTAACAGGGAAAAAATCATTCCGAAAAATTTTTGCCCCACTCGACGGGTAAATGATGTCCTGTAATCGTTTCCCGGGTGAAGATATCTGCTGCCCAATGTGATATCCGCTTCTCCATTTAAGACAGGGGAGATGATCTTGGGAATTTCTTCCGGGATGTGCTGACCATCGCCATCCATCTGGACAATGATGTCAGACCCATGTTTTAACGCATAAAGATAACCCGTCTCCAACCCGGCCCCGTAGCCCAGATGAATCAGATGGTTCACGACGGTGGCGCCTGCTTCCCTGGCTTCTCTTTCCGTATCGTCGGTTGAGCAATCATTGACCACCAGCACCGACGCCGCAGGCAAGGTGGCCTTGACCGACCTTACAACACGACCGATTCGTCCCTGTTCGTTGCAGGCCGGAATCACCACCAAAACCCTGGAATCTTCGTGCGTCATGTCAGAATGGTACTTTCTTTGCGACCAGGATCTTCCGAAGAGATCAATTCTATCTCAACCAACTGTACGAACTCAGATCACCGGTATCGTTCAATGGCTGTCTGAGTTTCTTGTTCCAAGACTCCAAGTCCAGCGACATCCACATCTTTTGAAATTCATCGATCAGCACGTCTAATGTTTCCGCAGTTACCGAGAACTGTTGTACGGAGTTCGCGAAAAAAGCCCGGGTGAAATGGCCCGTTTGAATGAAACCCGTATTGACCAACGATTTAAGAGAAGAATCAAGAGAAGAGGCAAATAGAAGATACGGCCTGGAGCTGAACATGGCCATTGTGCCGGGCCCTGATGCGGCACCCATGTGGATTGCCGCACTGTCGATGAGAGCCAAATCGTGCTCCACATGGGTACGGAATTCTTTAGCAACAACCACGTTTGGGCAATTCTTGAATCGGTCGTCCATCTCCGATTCTCCGCAAATAACGATAAATTTTGCCGGATAGACTCTATTACATTTGGCGAAGAATTCCAACCACACATCATAATTCGAATTGCGATCCGGATTGACGAGATTCCTGCGCAGTTGCACTGTAACCGGTATGTCAGGAAACACATGCTCATTGAGGAATCTCGCCGCCCATGACGACATAATGGGCCTTGACTGTAAATGCGGAATGGCATGGTTTTTTCGGTAATAACCCGCGATAAGTTCGTTAAAAATACGATAATAGAGATACTCTCGCGAAAGATAAGCGCCGGCTGAGGGCCAGACATGGTAGCGCTCCATATTATCGGCCACGTAATGCTCCAGATGAACATGGCTGTTGAATAGCAAGAGTGATCCAAGATAGGGATTGACCTGAGCCACAGGCAGGATCGAAGCCAGGTGGAAAAGGCAATTATCCTCGGTGATACTCGAAAGCACGGGGTCGATGGCTGCAGGATGGGCAGGATCATAGACAAACGCAAAGTCGACGGCGGCGCATTTATTCTCCTCGCGAAGAATCAACGATGCTTCCTGAAACACGAGAATATCGCCTATTGAAAAGGGTTGGGCCGATAGATCATAGATCATGAGGATGCGCTTATCCGCATTTCGCACAGGAAGACATTGCTGCACGGGTTTGACAAAAGTCCAGTGGACAAGACCTTTGAGTGTTCGAATAGCCCTGTAAAAACGTTCCATAAAGCAAAGAGTTCGGGACAGGAAGGGAAAAGAGGAGTTTTTCATGCCCTTGGCGATGGTCCTGAAATGCATGGATCTATTTTTGCGACTCGACAAGTTTTTCAGCCCCTGTCTACCCATTTATCGGCGTTTCCTGTTTGGACCCGTAACATGACCGATGGACAGACGGTTTAATATAATTCCGGGATGCCGGGACCCTGCTGTTACTCCAGTCATTGATTCTCCGACCCCGTCAAATATTGAACTCACGCTCGGCACAATCCAGACTTTCAAGCGAACCGATATCCCGGTGATAATCCGTATTATGATATGTCTGGATGCCTCTCAATGCAACGTAATGGGGCAGAACCTCCAGACTGAGGTCAATTACCTCGCGGCCAATGCCCGCCAGGAAATCGAGCACCGGCGGCTCGAAGATATAAACCGCGGCGTTGGCCCGGTTGCCCGGGGGCGATGCCGATTTTTCATGAAAAGCCGTAACGATGCCGTGTTCGTCTTGTTCAACTATGCCGCATGTCTTCGGTATATCCGTGTCAAACGTCATCATCGTTATTTCGACGCCTGAAGGACGACATGCGTGGGCTTTTAGAAAGTTCAGAGTGTCGAATCGTGTCAGATTATCCGCATGGGTCACCAAAAACGATTCATTTCTGAAAAAATTGCGGTTGCGCAACACGGCGCCGCCGGTTCCCAGGAGTTCATGTTCGTGCACCAATTCAATCGAATCTTTCCAGGGAGACGAGGCAATGTAACTATGCACGGCCCCGGGAAGATAATGGGTATTGATCAGTATGCGGTCAATCCCGTTCGGCAGGAGCAGATCCAGCCAATAACCGAGCAGCGGTTTGCCGCAGATCGGCACCAGGCATTTGGGAATCTTGTCGGTAATAGGGCGCAGGCGGGTTCCCAAACCTGCGGCAAGCAAAAGGGCTCTCACAGACTCAGCTCTTTCACGATTTCAGCCGCTGTAAGAGGCAGATTTCCCACACGGCCTACCTGACACGCCGCCGCTATGGATCCGAGATAACCGCTCTCCCATATACTGGCGCCGACGGCCAAAGACATGGCGGCGCACGTGAGCAAAGAATCGCCGGCGCCGGAAACATCCTTCGG
>JAFGRP010000071.1 GCA_016935075.1 Deltaproteobacteria bacterium
GGGACCGGCGTCTTGCGCGTTTTCCGTCATAATGTTCTCCACATTTCCGTATCGGTGCTGCGCCCTTCATATCACAGAGACGGAGGCTTTTTGAAATGAAATGTCGCGGGGAGGCCGAAGTCGGCGGGAAAAAGTCGATAAAATCGGCGTCCTTGAAATCAGTCCGGCAGTATGGTAGAAATAACCGCCGATAAAATAAGGATTAATGGATTATGCCGGTTTATGAATACATAGCGCTGGATTCCGGCGGGCGCAGACAGAAGGGGATCGTCGATGCGGGGAGCATCGTCGCCGCGCGTCAGAAGCTCCGGGAGACGGAGGTCTTCCCCGTGGAAATCGCCGAGACCGACGACCGGAAGCGGAAGGAAACAGCCGATCGGAGCGGGGCTGTCCATCTCTTCAGGAAGGTCGGACTCCGGGACCTGGCCGCGATGACCAGACAACTGGCCACCCTCATCGGGGCGGGGCTGCCGCTGGTCCCCTCGATCGCGGCTCTGGTCGCCCAGATCCAACACCCCGTTCTCAAAACGACGCTTGCCCGGATCAAGGACGAGGTCAACGAGGGGAACAGCCTGACCCAGAGCATGTCCCATTTTCCGGAGGTCTTTCCCCCTTTTTACATTAACATGGTCAGCGCCGGGGAGGCCTCGGGAACGATCGATCTCGTTCTGGATCGTCTGGCCGATTTCAATGAAAGCCAGCAGGCCCTGCGAACCAAGATCCGCTCGGCGCTGGCCTATCCGATCTTCATGTTCTTCATCGGGAGCGGTGTGCTCTTTTTTCTGGTTACCTTCGTTGTACCGAACATCACGAACATATTCAGGGAGATGCACCAGACCCTCCCGGGAATAACCGTCTTTCTTCTCGTTGTAAGCGGTTTTTTGAAGACCTTCTGGTGGATCATCGCGCTGATCCTGGTTGCGGCGATCGTCGGTCTGCGGTATGCTGTTCGAAAAACCGAGCAGGGCCGGCACCGGTGGGATCGGCTCAAGATCACGGCGCCGGTCTTCGGCCCTCTGAACCGGAAGATCGCCGTGGCGCGGTTCAGCCGCACCCTCGGCACCCTCCTGCAAAGCGGTGTTCCGCTTCTGGCCGCCCTGGAGATCGCCAAGAACGTGGTGAACAACCTGATCGTCGCCGAGCAGATCCGCCTGGCGGCCAAGGATGTCGAGGAGGGGCAAAGCCTCTCCGTTCCTCTCTCACGGAACGATTTTTTCCCTCCCATCGCCGTGGAAATGATCGCCGTGGGGGAACAGAGCGGCAACATGGAGGCGATGCTCTTCCGGATAGCCGATGCCTATGAGAAGGAGGTGGAAGCGAACATTCTCCTGGTGACATCTCTTCTGGAGCCGGCGATGATCCTCGTGATGGGGGTCGTGGTCGGTTTTATCGTCGTCTCGATTTTGCTTCCCATCTTCGAAATGAACCAACTCGTCCGGTGAGACGTATAACAGGGGGACAGTCCCCCTGTTTCAAGGAGAAATGCATGAGAAAAAGAAGATGCAATGATCGGGGTTTCACGCTGATAGAACTGATGGTGGTCATCGTCATCCTCGGCATCCTGGCGGGGCTTATCGTCCCGCGGATCATGGGGCGGCCGGACGAGGCGCGGCAGGCGAAGGCCCGGATTCAAATCGAGAGTTTAGAGACGGCCCTGAAGCTCTACAAGCTGGACAACGGCAATTATCCGACAACGGAGCAGGGGCTTCAGGCCCTGGTGGAAGCTCCCGCCACAGGGGCCCAGGCGAAGAAATGGCGCCAGGGCGGCTACCTCGAGAAGGGCAAGGTGCCCAGGGATCCCTGGGACAACGATTTCGTCTACCTCTCTCCCGGGATGCATGGAGATTACGATCTTTCCTCACGCGGTGCGGACGGAGAACCGGACGGCGAGGGAAAGAATAAGGATATCAACAGCTGGGATAGTGAATAACCGGGGTTATACGCTGATCGAACTGTCCGTGGTGGTGCTGCTCATCGGGATCATGCTCCTGATCGCCGTTCCCCGTGTTTGGGATGCCCTGCTCAACGACGACCTCAAGGCCGTAACACGCCGCCTGATCAACTCCGCCTGTGAACTGCGATATGAATCGGTCCGGGAACAGACGGACCATATCCTCCACATCGACCTGGGCCATCCGGGATTCTGGAGCTATCCGGCGGATACGACGGCAGAGAAGCGCTCGGAACTCCGGAAAGGGGCGTTCCGGTTTCCGGAGGGGGTCCGGATCGTGGACGTCAGGCAAGCGGATGAGGCCAGAAGGACGGAAGGAGAGGCGCTCATCCGTTTCTTCCGGCAGGGTTACGCGGCGCCGACCATCGTTCATTTGGCCAAGGACGACCGGGCCTTTACGGTGATCCTCAATCCGTTTCTTCAGGCCGTGACTGTGTATGAGAAATATGTCGATTTTTCCTTCAATGAGGAAGAGCGCGCCGCCGGCCTCTGATCCCTTCCGGATGGTGCAGGCTGTTCAAAAATGCTCAAATGCAAGGCGTGCAAAAACCGAAGAGCGAGTCGTATATGGAAATACGTCGAGCGATGAGGTTTGCAGCGCAACGCAGCAGATGAGCGTTTTGGAAGCCCGCCCACAGGGCGGTGCTTCCCGGAAAGGAAATCGTCTGTTTTGTATTGCGCCCCTGATCCCCGCCCGCAAGGCGGGGATTGCGGGAAGCGCTCCCGGTCAACAGCCTGGTGCCGGCTTTACGCTGCTCGAGGTCATGATCGCCGTGGCGATCCTGGCCATCACGCTCGTCACGGTCTACCAGTCGCAGTCTCAGAGCATCGCGATGGTGTCGAACTCCCGTTTTCTGACCACCGTCTCACTTTTGGCCCAGGGACGGATGGCTCAGATCGATGCGGCGGATCCCCGCGGGGTCGTCTCCGCGAAAGGGAATTTCGGCGAGGAGTTTCCCGACTATGCCTGGCAGGTGGAAGTCGGGGACGTCAAGGAGATACCGCTTCTCAAGAGAATCGCCCTCACGGTGACGAACAACCGGATGACGACGCACAATAGCTACCGGCTTGTACTCTACAAGGTGGTCCTGCCATGAGATTCGGCCACGCAAAAAGCCCATATGCGGCGTTGCGCTTCCCCCTTCGTCATTGCAGCGTACGAAAAAGTACGCCTCATTCCTCAGGGGTTGCGCGCCTTGCCTCTGGAGCTTTTTGCGAGGCCGACAGCAGGCGCCGGGATCCAAAAATGGGGACGGCATCGGAAGCGCGCGGTTTTACCCTGATCGAGATCCTCCTGGCGATCTTCATTCTCGGGATCGTCCTTTCCACCGTCTACGTCTCCTATACCGGGACCTTCAGGATTATCCGCGAAACCGGGTACGATGCCGAGATCTACGGCATGGCCAGGACCGCCCTTGATCGGATGGCCCGCGATCTGCAGTCGGCGGCTGTCTGGAGGAGGGCGTTCACGTTCAAAGCGAAGCCCTACAGCCTGCGCGACCGGGAGTTCGTGCGCCTCACCTTCCGCGCGGCGGCCCATGTCGCCTTCAGCGAACAGGATGTCCCGGGGGGCATCTCCGTGATCGAATACGGCGTCGAGGAGGGCACGGAAAAGGAGGGCTATATCCTCTCGCGCAGCGACAGCCTCTACCGGGATCCGGAAAAGGAGGAGCCCTATCGCGGCGGTTACCTTCTGTGCGACCGGGTCGAGGCGTTGACCTACGTTTTTACCGACGAAGCGGGGAAGGAACACGGTTCCTGGGACTCCGGCGGGAAAGGTGAGATGCAGAAGAAAAGGGCCCCTGCCGAGGTCCTGATCCGCCTGAGCCTGGTGAATCCCGCGAACCGGGAACATCCCCATCTCTTCATGACCCGGGTGCGCATCCCGTTCAACCGTTTGGAGGTCCCATGAGATCCGCATGGTCGAACCGCCGGGGCGTCGCCCTGATCATCGTTTTGCTGATGGTCAGCATCATCGTGGCTTTGACGATCCAGTTCAACCGGGATACCCGTTCAGAGGTTTACGGGGCGGCGAACGTCAGCGACGGGATCCGTTTGCGGTACATCGCCGAGTCCGGATTCTACGTGGGGGAGGCGCTCCTGCTCGCCGACAAGACGCCGTTCGACGGGCTGACGGAGCCGTGGGCCAACACCGAAATGATTGCACTGAAATCCGAAGAATTCTTCGATAACGGCGCCTTCAAACTGGCGATTCAGGATGAGGGAGGCAAGATTCCCGTCAACAGTCTCGTAAGCGGGAACGCCTACAACCCCCTGATCCGCGATCTCCTGCTGAGACTCCTCACCGGACCGCACTTCCGCCTGGAGCAGCGCAGGGCCGAGGAGCTCGGGGACGCGATCAAGGACTGGATCGATGCCGATGACGAAGTAACCGGCGGCGGCGCCGAGGGAGCGTACTATGCAGGGCTGGCAAAACCCTACGCCGGAAAGAATGCACCTATTGATTGCATTGAGGAATTATTGATGGTAAAGGGCGTAACGCGTGAACTGTTTTACGGTATGGGGGAATCTCCGGGGTTGGTACAGTGTATGACCGTTTTCGGAGACGGGCGGATCAACATCAATACCGCTCCGAGGCCGGTGCTCAGGGCACTCGCAACGGAGATGGCGGACGGCGAGCTCGAATGGCTTGACCAGTACCGCCGGGATGCGCGCAACGACCTGGCGGAAGCCGGTTGGCATCAGAGGATTCCCCGGGCGTCCGGAATCAACATCCTCCCGCAGTTGATCAAGATCAATAGCGAGATCTTTCAGATCACGGCCGTCGGCCTCCAGGGACGGATGACCGGGCGGATCACGGCTGTCGTCCAGCGTCAAGCGGATCGGCGGAAGATCAAACTGTTGTCCTGGAAAGTGGAGTAATGCCTGAAAGAATCCTGGGTCTCGATATAGGCGCAAGCGCCCTCAAGGCGGTTCTTCTCTCCCGGGGCTTCCGGGGCGGATACCGTCTCCTCGGCTTCCGCCTGATCGAGATTGCCGCTGTGGGCGGTCCTGCGGAGGCCGTCAGAGCGCTTTTTGCCGATGAAACCTTTCGCGGGTCCGTCTGCGTCACGACGATCTCCTCTTCCGCCCTTTCCTATCGGAGCATCAGGCTTCCTTTTCGCGACCGCCGGAAGATCCGGCAGACCCTGCCGTTCGCGATCGAACCTCTGATCCAGACGCCCCTCGATGAGGTCTTCATCGATTACACGCTGACCGGCCGGACAGGTCAGGCGGAGATCTTCGCCGCGATGGCCCCCCGCACACTCATCGGCGATCGGACGGTGCTTCTGGCCGAATACGTGCACGAAACGGCGGTGATCGACATCGATGCCGTCCCGCTGGCCACGCGCCTCATGGAAAAACCGGATTTTCCAAAGATGGCCCTTCTGGTTGACGTCGGCGCCCGGGAGACAGTCGCGGTGTTTGCGAGCAGGGAGCAGATCATCCACATTCGTAACTTCCCCTTCGGCGGGGAGGGCGTAACGGCGGCTATCGCAAAGGCCATGAGCGGAAAACCGTCGACCGAGGCGATGACACAAAGCCGGGATATTACACCGGAGGCGTCGGCAGCCATCCGGGGGTATTGCGGCCGTTTACTGGCCGAACTCAAAAACACCGAGCAATATCTCCTCTGGCAGGGCAGCCTCGCCCAGCCTCCCGCGACGATCATCCTGACCGGAGGCGGTTCGCAAACCCCCGGGCTTGCAGAGGGGCTTGCGGAGCGTTTCGCCGTTCCGGTCGAGAGGACCGACCTTGCCGCGCAGGAAGACATTGAAATCGAAGAGACTCTCCGTCCTTCATGGAACCCGGCCCTCATGGATCAGGCGCTTGCCCTGGCGGCCCGGCCGATGGCCAAGGGGCGCGGGTTCAATTTCCGCAAGCGTGCCTCAGAAGCGCAGGCCGGCTATGGAGAGCTCCGGGACCGTTTGAAGAAGGGCGCCATCGCGGCGCTGGTTGTCTTGATTTTGGCCGGCATCGAGATCGGTCTCAACGACATCGGCGCCCGCCACCGCCTGACGGCGCTCAAGCGGGACGTCCATGCGGAATTCAAGAAGAGCTATCCGGAGGTGACCCGGATCGTCGATCCGGTTGCCCAACTGAAGGGGAAGATTGCCGAGACCCGGAAACTCTTCGCCGGCATGGGGGATGCCGCATCGGCGGCGACGGTTCTAGATCTGCTGAAAGAGCTCGCGGGGCTTGCCCCCGCCGATCTCCTGCTGACCTCTTTGACCCTCGACGGGGATGTGATCGGGCTCAAGGGCGAGGCGCGGAATTTCGACGCCGTGGATACGATCAAAAAGGCGCTGGCGAACTCGAAATACTTCAAGACGGTCACGATCGGTTCGACCAGTATGATCAAGCAGGGGAGCGGGGTAGAATTTGATTTGAAGATCACGTTAAAGAGATGAGACATTTCTGGGATCAACTGACGAAGAGTCAGAAACTTACGGTCACGGCCGGCATTATACTTGCGGGGGCGGTCCTGCTCATCCAGTTTGCCGTCGTTCCCTACTTCGAGGCCCGGCAGAA
>JAFGRP010000072.1 GCA_016935075.1 Deltaproteobacteria bacterium
GAGCGGTCCATGCAAAGCGACTTCTGGAAAAGATTCAAACGAAATCGAATGGCGGTCGGAGGGGGCGTCATCGTCATTGCCCTGTTCGCCGTCTCGCTGCTGGCTCCTTTGATTGCCCCTTACGACCCCGGCGAGATCGACCTGAAAAACGTGCTTGCCGCGCCGACGCCCGGTCACCCTTTCGGCACCGATCCGCTCGGGCGGGACGTCCTCTCCCGGATGATCTGGGGGGCGGGGATCTCCCTCAAGGTGGGGTTCGTGGCGACCGGCATCGCGATTCTCATCGGCACGATCCTCGGGGCGCTCGCCGGCTACTACGGGCGGTGGGTGGATGCGCTCATCATGCGCTTCGTGGACATCATGCTCTGCTTTCCGACCTTTTTTCTGATCCTCGCGGTGATCGCCATGCTGGAACCATCGATCTGGATCATCATGATTGTCATCGGTGTGACCAGTTGGATGGGGGTGACGCGGCTGGTGCGGGCGGACTTCATCTCCCTCAAGGAGCGGGACTTTGTCCAGGCGGCGCGGGCCATCGGCGCCGGGGACCTCCGGATCATCTTCCGCCACATCCTGCCGAATGCGATGGCCTCGGTGCTGGTGACGGCAACCCTCGGCGTGGCCGGGGCGATCCTCACGGAGTCCGCCCTGAGCTTTCTCGGGATCGGGGTCCAGCCGCCCACCCCGAGCTGGGGGAACATCCTCACCGCCGGGAAGGACAACATCGATATCGCCTGGTGGCTATCGTTCTATCCTGGGCTCGCGATCCTGGTCACCGTGCTGGGGTACAACCTGCTCGGTGAGGGCATCCGCGACGCCCTCGACCCGAGACTTCGGCGGTAAGCCAATTCCTCTGCGCCCCCGGTCCCCCCGGAGCGCAGGGGAGGGGGGAACGGCGGAGGACGTCTTTTTCTCTTTGTCCCCCGCCCTTCGTGAAGTTCACCGGGAGCGTTAGCGATCCGGTGGAACGCCTGGTTGGGGGCTCTTCCATATTGGGATGTTCAGTTCTGTGGCGGCTCGTAATATACAGGACGAAGTATGTGCCACTCCAGCATCCCAGCCTCGCACATGCTTTTCGCTAAAGTGAATCTTTTCATCCTTATATTCCATTACATCGCGCAATACAATTTCAGTGGTTCGATTCTGAAACATCATTCCGCAAACAGCGCTGCCATGCTTCAAGTTCACGTAAAGAGGCGCGCCACTAAAGCCTGGTAGTGACGGGAATGAGACTTGGTAAAATGGTGCATCCGTCGCAAGGCCATCGAGCCTTCGGGGTGTTGCGGTAATCGTCCCTGAGAATACTTGCGGAATACAGCTGATGTTCCCTTTTTCGATGATGCTGTCATAGAGACCATATGCCCAAACTGTCGATGCCAAGAGTTGCTCTTCGAAAATCGGCGAGGGCCAATTTTGGGTTTTTGCTTTAATCTTCAGAAACGCGACATCGTATCTCGAGTGATGAGCAAGAATCTCTGCCTTGTGGCATTGGTTTTCGGTTAAGTGCTGGACGACCAGCATTTGGTCTTCCATAATTTCCTGTACTACATGGCTGCAAGTGGCAAGGTGGCCATCCGGTGAGCACGAAAAGGCACAACCGAGAAAACGCTTCGCGTACGACTTCGCAGGCCAGCTCTTCCTTGTGACCGTGTAGACGGCAAATGGCGCGACAAGGCCTGTAGCTCCAGAAATAAGGTTCATCTTCCTCGCCCAACGCTGCCCCTCAGGAGCGACGCGCAACGGCGTCTCTCTGGAGGGGCTTGTTAGATCATACTATATTGGTACTTTGGGGTCCGAATGAAGTGCACTATTTCGACGCTTTCGGTGCATACCCCAACCATCGAAGTCATAAGTTGATTTCAACTTGTCTTTTATGACATCAATTGTCTCGATTAACTCACGAGCCATTCGCTTGCATGTACCCTGGCTGTGTGTACGCATCCCATGAACCATATCGTTTCGGATCTTGGCAGCCTCTCGGACTAACTGCCAAGCTGGATTACCAATTATTTGCACCAACGTACGTCCTTTGGGATCGTAGATACTCCAAGCTTCTTTAACGGCTGCAAGCCCACTGAGACGTTGCACTATCTTAAATGCATCATTGCTCGTGAATCCCGCGGAGACAACTAGCTGAACAAGCGTTCTCCGTAAAAGCCGTTCCGTAGTGAAGACTGTAGTTACCAGCGCCTCGGAGCAATAGCCGTCCTTGAGGAGATTTTTTAGACGGCTTCGGACTTTCCGATATGGCATTCTCAGTGGATACATGGGTACAGTTTCTCGGATCTAACAATTAATATGCACAGTGGGTAATTTCCGAGATTTTTTCCAATAGCTCTTTACCTGATGATGCATGATAAGAGACAATACTACTTAAAATCAACATGTTTTCTCTTTGACCTATGGGTATTTTGTGGGAATAAGGATCAAAAGCCAAATGGGCAATATGTGGAAAAATGGACAATCGCATCAATGAATCCTTCTTGAAAGTGCGCAATCATCTGGAAAGCACGTCGCTCTCTCTTGCAGGAAGTACGAATCAGTTTGATTACTTGTTCCCCTGCGTTAGGGTTCCTTGGGTTTTTCGACCCGCGCGACCCGGACCTTGAGGATGGCGGTCTCCGTCACCTCCTCGCAGGTGAGGATGAAATCCCGCCATTCGAGTTTTTCCCCCTTTTCCGGGAATCGTCCCAACTGATCCAGAATCAGGCCGGCCAGCGTGTCGTAGTGGAGTCCGTCGCCGAGTTCAATTCCGAGATGGTCTTCCATGTCGTTGATGGGAAGGAGCGCGTCCACCATCATGCTCCCATCGGGGAGCTTTTGAACCCGCCGCACCTCGCCGATGTCGTGTTCATCCTCGATCTCTCCCACGAGTTCCTCCAGGAGATCCTCCGTCGTGGCGAGACCGCTGAAGGTTCCATATTCGTCCACGACCAGCGCCATCTGAATCCGTTTGCGTTGCATTTCCCTGAGCAGGCTGCTGACCTTTTTCCCCTCCGGGACAAAAAGCGGGGTGCGGACGATTCC
The DNA here is from genome assembly GCA_016935075.1 of Deltaproteobacteria bacterium. Classification (GTDB taxonomy): domain Bacteria; phylum Desulfobacterota; class Syntrophia; order Syntrophales; family UBA5619; genus UBA5619. The sequence goes on from JAFGRP010000072.1 coordinate 3,028, forward strand.
GGTGATATCGAATTTTGCGTCCGTGCAGATGCTTCCAGTCAGGATGTCCTTGGTGTGGACAAAACCGACCACATGGTCGAGGTCTCCCCGAAAGACCGGATAACGGGTGTACATGTTCTCTCGGACCACCCGCAGGATTTCCTCGATTGGCAGATTGAGGTTGAGTCCGACGATCCGGGTTCGGGGAACCATCACTTCGCGGACAAAGGTATGCGAAAATTCAAAGACGTTTTCGATGTAACGGTGTTCGGTCTCGGTCAGAGCACCCGTTTCACTCCCTTCAGACAGGACTTGCTGTACCTCTTCACGGGTGACAAAGGCTTGTCCTCCCTTTGGTGTGATGCCCAGCAGCGATAGGACGGCCCGGTTGGAGAGGGTCAGAAAACGGACCGCGATATCCGCAACAAGTGAAAGGAAATGGATCGGCCGGGCCACGTTCAGGGCGATCCGGTCCGCATACTGCAACCCGATCGTCTTCGGGGCCAGCTCTCCGAGGACGAGAAACATGTAAGAGATTCCGATGACGACAATACCGAGGGAAAGGGGTTCCGCCGCATGGCTAATGAAGGCAATCGGAGCGGACTTGAGCAGAGGGGTGAGAAATTTGATGGC
>JAFGRP010000073.1 GCA_016935075.1 Deltaproteobacteria bacterium
GTACAACGTCGAGGTCTCGGCCGGGCAGTTCGGTGGGGCGCCGGCGGTGAAGGGTCAGCGACTGAACGCCTCGATCGTCGTCCAGAACATGCTCAAGACCCCCGAGGAGTTTGCCGCCATTCCCATCCGCATCAATCCGGACGGCTCCACCGTGCGGATCCGCGACGTGGGCCGGACGGAACTGGGCACCGATGTCTACGATATCGATGTTTTTTTCAACGGCAAGCCTTCCGCGGGCTTGGCCATCCGACAGGCCGCCGGCGCCAATGCCCTGGATACGGCCGACAACGTCAAGGCAAAGCTGGAGGAGATGAGCCGGTTCTTTCCGGCCGGCGTCAAGGTTATTTACCCTTACGACACGACCCCCTTCATCTCGGTGGCCATCTGGGAGGTGGTGGAAACCCTCATCGAGGCGATTCTGCTGGTCTTCTTGGTCATGTGGCTATTTTTAGGGAGCTTCAGAGCCACACTGATCCCGACCATCGCGGTGCCCGTGGTCATCCTGGGGACTTTCGGCGTGCTGGGACTATTCGGGTTTTCCATCAATATGCTGACCATGTTCGCCATGGTTCTGGCCATCGGTCTCCTGGTGGACGACGCGATCGTCGTCGTGGAGAACGTGGAGCGGATCATAGCCACGGAAGGGCTTCCTCCCCGGGAGGCCACGGCCAAATCGATGGAACAGATCACCAGCGCCCTGATCGGCATCGGTCTGGTCCTCTCGGCGGTCTTTGGTCCCATGGCCTTTTTCCCCGGTTCCACGGGGGTCATCTACCGGCAGTTCTCGGTGACGATCATTGCCGCAATGCTCCTGTCGGTGGTGGTGGCCCTGATTCTGACGCCGGTCCTCTGCGCCTCCCTCCTCAAGCCCGTGCGCAAGGGGCGTGAGGCCGACAATACCATCCCCTTCCTGCGCCTCTTTTTCCGTTGGTTCAACCGCACCTTTTTCGGTTTACGACGCCGCTATGGGATGCTGATCAACCATTCCCTGACCCGGAAACTCCGTTACCTGGTCGCCTTCGTCGTGATCGTCGTGGCGATGGGAGTGTTGTTCATGCGAATGCCCACGGCCTACCTCCCCGATGAGGATCAGGGAATCCTCCTGGCACAGGTGATCATGCCCAAGGGGGCCACGCTCGAACAGACCCAGAAGGTCACGGATGAGATCCAGCGCTATTTCAATGAACATGAGAAAGAGGCTGTGAAGTCCTGCCTGACCATCACCGGAATGGGCTTTTCTGGAAGGTCGCAGAACAACGGCATGGTCTTCATCATGCTGAAGGATTGGAAACTCCGCAACCGGCCGGATTTGAAAGACAAGGCCGTGGCCGGAAGGAGCACAATGGCCCTTTCGCAGATGCGAAATGCGATGGTCTTTGTCTTCCCGCCGCCGGCCGTTCTGGAACTGGCCACGGCCCTGGGGTTCGACCTGCAGCTCCTGAACCGGGGCGGTTTCGACCACGGGAAGTTCAACGACGTCCTCTACCATCTCCTGGGGATGGCGGCTAAAGACCCGCGGGTGGCCAAGGTGCGGCCTAACTTCCTGGAGGATGTGGCCGAATACCGGATCGATGTGGATTGGGACAAGGCAGGGGCCCTTGGAGTCCCCATTTCCTCCATCCACCGGACGATCACGGCGGCCTTCGGCAGCGCCTATGCCAACGACTTCATCCAGGGCGGCCAGATCAAACGGGTCTTCGTCCAGGCCGACGCCCCCTACCGGATGCTTCCCAAGGACATCGAAAAACTCTACGTCCGTAACACCTCCGGAAAGATGGTCCCCTTTTCTGCCTTCACCTCGGGACGGTGGATCTCCGGACCTCCGCAGCTTTCGCGCTATAACGGCTTTCCTTCCATCAGCATCTGGGGGGAACCGGCGCCGGGACAAAGTTCCGGAGAGGCGATGAAAGCCATGGAAGAGGCGATAGCGAAACTGCCCAAGGGAACCGGTTTCGACTGGACGGGCATTTCCTATCAGGAGCGGATGTCCAGTTCCCAGGCGCCGTTGCTCTATGCCTTTTCCATCTTTGTCATCTTCCTTTGTCTGGCGGCACTCTACGAGAGCTGGACCATCCCCATTTCGGTCTTGCTGGTTCTCCCCCTGGGGGTCATCGGCGGAATCGTCGCCTCAGGCATGCGGGGAATGCCCAACGATGTCTATTTCCAGATCGGCCTGCTGACCACGCTGGGGCTGACCACCAAGAACGCCATCCTGATCGTCCAGTTCGCCAAGGCCGGGCTGGAAAAAGGGATGGGGCTGATCGAGGCGACGCTTGAAGGGGCGAGACTGCGCTTCCGGCCGATTGTCATGACCTCGCTGGCCTTTGCCTTCGGCGTTCTGCCCATGGCGATCACGACCGGCGCCGGGGCGGGGGCCCAGAATGCGATCGGTACGGGCGTTCTGGGGGGAATGGTCTCCGCCACGGTCCTTGTGGTTATTTTCGCGCCTCTCTTCTATGTACTGATTGAAAAGATCTTCGGCAGACGCGGAAAGGACAAATCCGCCAAGCCGGCCGACAGCCAACCATCGGGGGATTGATTATATGAGACCCTTGAAAAACAAGTTCCTGATTCCCGGATTTCGTAAAGATTTTAAAATGGACATGAGACGTTTTGCTCTGCTGGGACTGATCGTCGGCCTGCTGGCGAATTGCACGCTGGCCCCGGAATATTCGAAGCCGGCCGCCCCCGTTGCCGCCGGCTGGCCGACAGGCGCCGCCTATGCGGATGTGAAAACGGGGCCGGCCGCGCCGCTGGCCGCGGATTTGCCCTGGCGCGAGTTCTTCACCGACAGACGTCTCCGCGAACTCATCGGAATGGCGCTGAGCAACAACCGGGACATGCGGCTGGCGGCCCTGAACGTGGAGAGGGCGCAGGCCTATTACGGCGTACAGAGGGCCGAATTATGGCCGTCGGTCAACGCGGTCGGGAGCGGAAGCCAGGAGCGCGTGCCCGCCGACCTTTCGAACACCGGGAGCGCCAGGACCAATGAGCGTTACGACGTCAAGTTCGGCGTCAGCTCCTGGGAAATCGATTTCTTCGGCCGCATCCGAAACCTCAAGGACAGGGCGCTGGAGGAATACCTCGCCACGGATCAGGCCCGACGTGGCGCCCAGATCCTGCTGATCTCTTCCGTGGCCAATGCGTACCTCTCGCTGGCGGCGGACCGGGAAACCCTCAAACTGGCGGCCGACACGCTCCGGACCCGGGAAGACGCCTACCGGCTGGTCCGGAAGCGGTTTGATCTTGGACTGGCGTCCGAACTGGACCTGCGACAGGCGCAGAGCCAGGCGGATACGGCCAGGAGAGACGTTGCACGCAGCACGCAACTGACGGCGCAGGATGAAAACGCGCTGAGCCTTCTGGTCGGATCTCCCGTGCCGCCGGCACTCCTGCCGGCTGATCTGGGCAGCGTGAGCCCCCCCAGGGAGATCTCCGCGGGGCTCTCCTCGGAACTGCTGCTGCGCCGGCCGGACGTGCTGGCGGCGGAACACCGGCTCAGGGCGGCCAACGCCAATATCGGCGCCGCACGCGCGGCTTTTTTCCCCCGCATCTCCCTGACGGCGGCCCTCGGAACCGCCAGCGCCGATCTGTCCGGGCTCTTCAAAAGCGGCTCGGGAACGTGGAGCTTCGTCCCCGTGATCGCGATGCCGATTTTCGACGCCCGAACCTGGTCGGCGTATGACGTCACAAAAGTGGATCGGGAAATCACCGTGACCCAATACGAGAAGACGATTCAGGCGGCCTTCCGGGAAGTGGCCGACGCCCTTGCCGTACAGGGTACGGTGAACCGGCAGATCGCGGCGCAGCAATCGCTGGTCGACGCCGTTGCGGAAACCTACCGCCTCTCCCTCGTGCGTTATGACAGGGGAATCGACGGCTATCTCGGGGTCCTTGATGCGCAGCGTTCCCTCTATGGCGCGCAACAGGTTCTTGTTGCCCTCCATCTCGCCCGGGTCGCCAATCTGGTCGCGCTCTACAAGGTGCTCGGGGGAGGTGCGTGAGGAAAACGGGCAAACGGAGAATGGGCGCCATTCCGAGGGATGCCGTGCAATGAAACCAAAATCGTTTCCTGCGATAGCCATAATCCTCAGCCTTGCCCTCCTTGGCCTGCCGCGGACGTCCGTTGCCGCGGACGACAAGGCAAGAAATTCGGACACACTAACCCTTTACCTTGAGAACGATCTTTTTGCATCCGACAACAAGGACCGCTATTACACGCATGGAACGAAGGTCTCCTGGATATCCCGGGACCTTTCGACTTACCGCGACGTTGCGGCGATGCCGCCATGGATGCACCGGTTCATGGAACGGATGCCGTTCGTCAACGATCCCGAAGAGCAGCGTTCAGTGTCACTCTCACTGGGACAGAACATCTACACCCCGGAAGACAAGGAACGGAGCGACCTGATCCCGGACGACCGGCCCTATGCCGGAATCACCTACATGGGGCTGGGTCTCCACAGCAAGAACGGGCATCAGATGGACACCCTTGAATTCGATCTCGGCATCGTCGGACGCCACTCCTATGCGGAGGACTGCCAGCAGGAGGTGCATCGCATCATTGACTCGGTGAGACCCAAGGGGTGGTCTCATCAACTCCACGACGAGCCCCTGCTGAACGTCTATTTCGAGCGCAAGTGGCGGGCATTGCGGTCCAGAAATGCGGAAGGTTTCGGATTCGACTGCATTCCCCATATGGGGATTGCCGTTGGCAATGCCTTGACCGGCGTCAATCTGGGAGGTCAGATGCGTTTCGGCTGGAACCTTCCGAACGATTTCGGAACCTATCTGATCCGGCCGGGATCGGACAGCAGCGCCCCCGTGGATGATACGGACCCCCGTCTCTTCCGTGCTTTTCATCGTTTAGGCATCCATCTTTTCCTGGCCGCCGACGGGAACTTCGTGGCCCGGAACATCCTGCTCGACGGGAACACCTTCCGGGACAGCCACAGCGTCGACAAAGAGCCGTTCGTCGCCAATCTGATCGGCGGCGTCGGGATGATTATCCATCGATTCAAGATCACCTATTCCTACATTCACCGGAGCAGGGAGTTCGAAACCCAGAAGGAAGATCAGGATTTCGGCGCGTTTGCCGTCTCGTTTACGTTCTAGTGTACTGCGTCACAATTTTTTTTAAATGTGGTTACAATGTATTGACAAGGGGTTACCCCGAAAAGAGCAGGGATAAGGACACGTCAAATTCTGCCATTTTCATTCCATGTTCGCATTCTTGTTAAGATCATGGCAAATGAATTTTATATGTAATCATCGATAACACATCATGAGACTAAGACCGTGAACGATGGATATCATGGACTGCCTTTTGGAACCCCGAATCTACAAGAGAGAGGGGTGCTGACCAAGGGCATAGTCGAAGTGTGCGATAACGGGGCTTAGTTCATCCCCGGCGCGCGGGCGCCGGAAATACTGTTCCAAGAGCGAATGCTTGCCCCTGTGGAGGTGTGCGATGAATAATCACATAACATTGCCGAAAGAACAGATTGCTGATTTTTGCCGCCGTCGTCACATTCGGAGGCGGGCAATCTTCGGCTCCGCTTTACGTTCCGATTTCAATGAGACCAGCGAAATTGATATTCTGGTAGAGTTCGAACCGGAGCACATTCCCGGCTTGTTTGGAATGGCACGTATGGAACGCGAGCTTTCATCGCTCTTAGGCGGGCGCAAGCTGGATTTGCGCACACCGGAAGATCTGAGCCGTTATTTCCGTCAAGAGGTTCTGAATGAGGTGGAGGTGCAGTATGCGCAAGGATGATCTTATCCGGAGATTCCCTGGGATGATATTGTCGGCATGCGCCACCGTCTGGTTCACGCCTATTTCGATATCAACCTGGACATCCTCTGGAAGACGATCCAAAAAGACCTTCGACCGCTTGCGCAGATTCTTTCCGCGGCTTTGGGCGAGAAATAGCTGTGCCGGGCGGTATCCAGCAATACAAGATCATTGGGCATGGGGCGGACTGAATTATTAATGTCCGGCACCTGAATTATGTCCAGAATTCAGTCTGAATTCAGTCTTGACAAAAGCGCCTCTATATCGTATATTATCGATAAAGAGGTTTGATTATGGCCGTCAAGGAAATTCTGCTTCAATCGGAACAAAAACGTTTGGCGAAGATGCTCAAGGCGCTGGGCAATCCCATCCGTTTCCAGATCGTGGAATTTCTGGCCCAGAAAAAGGAATGCATCACCAACGACATCGTGGAGGCCACCCCGCTGGCTCAATCTACAGTGAGCCAGCATCTTAAGGTGCTGCGGGAAGCGGGTTTGATCCGTGGCGAGATCGAAGGACCCGCCACATGCTACTGCCTGGATGTCGAGAATATCCGCTGGCTGAAAGAACAAATAAGCCGCTGGTTGCCCGATTGCCGATGATCCAAGGAAACAATGCATCATCTCCCTGAGGGGGATTTTTTTGACCATAAGGTATCGTAATTATACGATGAAGGGAATTTACATATGAATGACATACTGGAGATCTTCTTTTTTGTCGGCCGCGCCGCCTGGCATGTGCTGCCCTTCTTCCTATTGAGCATGTTTCTGAGTGTGGTGATCAACATGCTGGACCTGAATGAATCCATCCGACGGGCATTTGCAAAACGTGAGGGACTTTCAGTTTTACTGGCTACGGCGGTGGGAGCGTTCAGTCCTTTCTGCTCCTGCACCGTCATCCCGATCATCGCCGGCCTTCTAATGAGCGGCGTGCCGCTCGCACCGGTGATGTCGTTCTGGATCGCCTCTCCCACGATGGATCCGGAGATCTTCACGCTTACCGTCGGTATCTTGGGTTGGCCTCTTGCTCTGTCGAGGTTGGGAGCATCCTTGGTCCTGAGTCTATGTGCCGGGTATTTGACCCTGCTGCTTTGCCGTTTGGATTATTTCAGCCGGATTCTTCCCGCAGAACAAGAGGAAACGCATCAGTTGAAGGTTTCGCCTTGTTGCAAGGCTCAATCAAAAACGCCACATGTGCAGGTTACTTTGCCGATCACGCTTGTTGCCTTCTGTTCGGCTAACACGGCAACGGCAAGTGCGATGGCTCCACTGGCCATCCGTATACCAGTCTGGTGGGATTCCATTGTCACGAGTATCCGTCGCATCGATTGGGCTGTTTTTGCCCGAAGGATGGGATCACAGAGCTGGCGTTTAGGACGGTGGCTATTGGTGGCCTTCACACTGGAAGCGCTCATTACGATGCATGTCCCGCAGGAAACCATCGCATCGATTTTAGGCGACCGAAGTACCTTTGCAATTCCGCTGGCTTCGCTGATCGGAATTCCTCTCTATCTGGGGAATCTGAGTGCTCTGCCTATTGTAAAAGCCTTGATTACTCAGGGGATGCAACCCGGCGCAGCCATTGCCTTCCTCATGGCGGGTCCCGTCACGACGATTCCGGCCATGACAGCGGTGTGGACCGTTGTCCGCAAGCATGTCTTTGCCCTCTATATCGGCATCAGCCTGTTCGGATCAATGCTGCTTGGATTTCTTGTCAGCTTTATCTTGTAGGTTACTTTTAATATCATTGACATGCAAGGCGGAGTTACGTAGGATTTAACATATGTTTTATCCAAAGCAGACCTGGGTAAGAAAATCGACGCAGACAAAGCCTCCGGCCTGGTCATTGCAGGAACAGTGCGGGGAGGATTGATCATCGTGGGATTTTTCTTTAAGCATCTGTTTGAATAGGCCGAACTTTCATCATTGTACGGTTAGAAATGGAATATGTTGTTGTCTGCTTGATTGCGTTGCTGGTATCCGCATTGACCCTTTTTTCTGGTTTTGGCCTGGGGACCGTGCTCATGCCGGCCTTCGCGCTCTTCTTCCCCGTACCGATAGCCATCGCTGCAACGGCCGTGATTCATCTGGCCAACAACCTATTCAAGGTTTTTCTTGTAGGCAGGGATGCTGATTGGGGGGTTGTGATACGCTTTGCCCTTCCGGGCGCAGTGGCCGCTATGATCGGCGCTGCCCTCCTGAATTTCTTCGCCGATCTTACGCCCCTGACGTCCTACTCCTTATTCGGCGGGGTTCACCAGGTCACAACACTGAATGCAGTCATCGGTGCCCTGATCGTTGTGTTTTCTTTTTTTGAGTTAGTGCCACGTCTCCGCCAGTTAGCTTTTGAGAAAAGGCATCTCGTGCTGGGTGGAGTGCTTTCCGGTTTCTTCGGTGGGCTTTCGGGAAATCAGGGAGCGTTGCGTTCGGCCTTTTTGATCAAGAGCGGCCTTGCGAAAGAGGCTTTCATTGGGACTGGTACGGTTTCGGCCGTAATCGTGGATGCCGCCCGCCTCGTGGTTTACGGCTTGGGTTATTACAGCTCCCGGTTCGTCGAACTGGAGGGTGTCTGGCCACTAGTTTTAGCTGCTACCTTGGCGGCTTTTTCGGGAGCCTTTCTGGGAATGCGAATGCTCAAAAAAATCACTTACGGGACAATTCAATTAATCGTCGGAATCATGCTGGTCGGCATCGGATTGGGTATGGCAACTGGGTTACTGTAACTGGTAGAGGGGCCATGATTATAACAGAATACATCAAAAAAATGCCCAGTGCAACACTTGCACGGCTCAACTGGTATCCATTGCTTATCATCGTGCACCCTGGTTCCGCCTATTCCGTGAACCCCTTAAACTCGGCATGCGATTCCTGTCCTGAGTTCACCGAGTGGATCCTGAAGAATATGAAGTGCGGACGCCTCAATGTTTTGGCTGCATCCGCTTTTACAAGCTTGCTCTAAAGGAAAAATCAGCTCTGTTCAGGCGGCTAAACGGCCTGTGTAATCCCTGCTTTGATGCTCTCTTGGAATGGATCGTATCGGGAGAGGAAATCAAGAAGGCTAAAACATATGCCCAGGCTGCTACGGCCGGAAAGATCACGCCTGAAGATGCTGAAAGATGGATGCAGGGACTGAACACCGGTTTATGAGGTTAGGGGTCATATTCTAAAATTGTTTTCTACGGATCATATACAACATTTCAACTGACAATCGTCATTTATTTATTGTCATTTATGTCGGGATTGTGTTTCTATCAAGTTTGTTCTTGACCAGTTTGGGGATGGACATTATGACGGCATTTTCCGCATCGGCAGCCACTATGGGAAATGTGGGACCCGGGTTCGGCCTGGTTGGTTCGGTGGGCATTTTGCGCAGATCCCCGAGCTGGGAAAGTGGATTCTCACGGGTGATATGTTATTAGGCCGTCTGGAGATTTACGGAATATTTCTTTTCCTTTTGTTGAGATTCTGGAAATAGAAGCAGGACGAGAGGACTCGTTTTAACCGATGTATCCCTATTCAGTAATTGAAAATGAACAAGGAAGGAGTTAATTGGGTGATCACTCTTTCGATCCATAATGGTGATGCATTACTAATGATCGGCACGCAACACTCGTAGGTCGATCCGCATCGGGATCTTGGAGCTGAAGGAAGAAATGCTTCTCAAGTTCAAACTCCACACCGACCGGGAACTCTTCGACAAGGCCTAAGGCTGCATCAGGCAGTATTATTAACCACTGCGAAGACAAAGAGACAAAGACAAAGAGACAAAGACAAAGAGAGGCTTGAAAGTGGCGGGGATATGTGGTAGCTTTCCCCGCCATTTGCATATGTCATCTTGAGGAGCGTTGCATGGATTACAAAGAGACACTGAATCTGCCGAAGACCGATTTCCCGATGAAGGCCAACCTGGCGAAGCGGGAGCCGGAGATGCTCGCCCGCTGGGAAGGGATGTGTATCTACAAGAAGATCCGCGCGGACGCGAAAGGGCGGAAGCCCTACATCCTCCACGACGGCCCCCCCTACGCCAACGGGAACATCCACCTGGGGACGGCGCTCAACAAGATCATCAAGGACATCCTCATCAAGGCAAAGAACATGAACGGCCGCGACAGCGTTTACGTCCCCGGCTGGGACTGCCACGGCCTCCCCATCGAACACCAGGCGGACAAAGAGCTGGGTGAGAGGAAGGCGGCGATGTCCCAGGCGGACAAACGCCGGTTCTGCCGGGTCTATGCCGATCAGTACGTCGGTATCCAGCGGGAGCAGTTCAAACGTCTCGGGGTCTTCGGGGAGTGGGAGAACCCCTATCTGACGATGACCTATGACTACGAGGCGACGACGGTCGAAGAGTTCGGGAAGCTCTACCTTGGCGGCAGCGTCTATAAAGGGAAGAAGCCCGTCTACTGGTGCGCCTCCTGCAAGACCGCGCTCGCGGAGGCGGAGGTGGAATACCACGACCACACGACGCCATCGATCTACGTCAAATTCGAATGCATTTCCGATCTCTCGAAGCGGCTTTCGAAGCTGGCCGGCGAAAAGGTCTCCGTCGTCATCTGGACAACGACCCCCTGGACGATCCCGGCCAACCTCGCGATCGCCTTTCACAGGGATTTCGTGTACGCGGCCGTGAAGATCAAGGGCGAGGTCCTGATCCTGGCGAAGGACCTTCTCGACTACTGCCTGGACGCTTTCGGCCTCAGGAACGAACCCCATGAGATCCTTGACGAATTTGCAGGGTCCGTCGTGGAAGGCCTCAAGTGCCGCCACCCGCTGATCGACCGGGAGAGCCTGCTGATCCTCGCCCCCTTCGTCACGCTCGATGCGGGTACCGGCTGCGTCCACATCGCGCCGGGCCACGGCCAGGAGGACTACGAGATCGGTATGCAATACGGTCTGGAGAATTACGCCCCGGTGGATGACGACGGGAACTTCACCCGCGACGTCAAGGACTTTGCCGGCCAGTTCGTTTTCGACGCCAACGGGGCGGTGATCTCCAGGCTCAGGGAGGAAGGGGCGCTCCTCGGTCGGATGGAGATGCAGCATACGTACCCCCACTGCTGGCGCTGCAAGCAGCCGATCATCTTCCGCTCGACGGAACAGTGGTTCATCTCCATGGAAAAGAACGACCTCCGGAAGAAGACCCTTGCCGCCATCGATGCCGTGAACTGGATCCCGTCCTGGGGGCGGGACCGGATATACGGAATGGTCGAAAACCGGCCCGACTGGTGCATCTCCCGCCAGCGCCTCTGGGGTGTCCCGATTGCCATGTTCTACTGCAAGGCCTGCGGGGACGAACTCATGACGCAGGAGATCCTCGAAACCGTGGTGGGGCTGGTCCGGGAACACGGCGCCGACGTCTGGTTCGAGCGCGAGCCGAAGGAGTTGATGCCGGCGGGGACCCGCTGTCCGAAATGCGGTGGCGAGACCTTCAAGAAGGAGACGAACATCCTCGACGTCTGGTTCGATTCCGGTGTGAGCCACGCCGCCGTCCTCGAACACCGGCCGGATCTCAGCTCGCCTTCGGACATGTACCTCGAGGGGAACGATCAGCACCGGGGCTGGTTTCACTCCTCGCTCCTTGAATCCGTGGGAACGAGGGGGCGGGCGCCCTACCGGAACGTCCTGACCCACGGCTTCGTCGTCGACGGCGAAGGGAAGAAGATGTCCAAGTCCGTGGGGAACGTCATCGACTCCCAGACGATCATCGACCGCTACGGGGCCGAGATCCTCCGGCTCTGGGTGGCCGCCGAGGATTACACCGAGGATATCCGGATTTCCGAGGAGATCCTCAATCGCCTCGTCGAGGCCTACCGCAGGATCCGCAATACCAGCCGGTTCATCCTGGGGAACCTTTACGACTTCCGGCCGGAAACGGATGCCGTTCCCTATCCGGAGATGGCGGAGATGGACCGCTGGATCCTGCACCGTCTCCAGGAGGTGATCCGCCGCGTCCGGGATGCGTACGAGCAGTACCAGTTTCACGTGGTCTACACCACGCTCTACAACTTCTGCACGGTGGACCTCTCTGCGCTCTACCTTGACGTCCTCAAGGACCGGCTTTACACTTCGAAGGCGGGATCCCCGGCGCGCCGTTCCGCCCAGACGGCGATGCAGGAGATCCTGGAGGCGATGGTCCGGCTGCTGGCCCCGATCCTGACCTTTACGGCGGAGGAGGTTTGGCTGGTCCTGCCCGTCCGCCCAGGAAAGGCCGAAAGCGTCCATCTGACGCAATTTCCGGAGGTGAACGGGGCGCTGCTCCAACCGGAACTGGCCGAGATATGGAAGACGCTGATTGCCGTCAAGGGGGAGGCGGCCAAGGCGATCGAGACGGCGCGGCAGAACAAGGTACTCGGCCACTCGCTGGATGCCGCCGTTGTCGTTGCCGCTCCGGCAAAGCTCCGGCATCTCCTGGAGACGCATGCGGAAGACCTGCGGGCGCTCCTGATCGTCTCCGACCTGTCCGTCATGGACGAGCGGGAAATCGTCGATCCTTACCGCAGCACCGAGATCCCCGGGCTCCTGGTCGGTGTGAGCCGGGCAAAAGGGGCCAAATGCAACCGTTGCTGGAACTACAACGGCACGGTGGGTGAAAATTCCGAACATCCGACGCTTTGTGCGCGATGTCTGGTGAACCTTTAGCGGGCTGTTGAAAAACGCCACGATGGGGCGGATTTTGCGGAATAAGAATGTCCTGTTTCTGACGATTGCCGTTCTGGTGGTTCTGCTGGATCAGGCGACGAAGGCCTGGGTCGTTTCGGCCTTGCACCTCCACGAATCGTTTGCCGTGATCGGGGGGTTCTTCAACATCACGCACGTCCGAAATCCCGGCGCCGCCTTCGGCTTCCTGGCTGCCGCCCCGCCGGTGTTCCGCCATACCTTCTTTGTTGTCGTGACGGCGGCGGCGATCCTGCTGATCCTCCACTATCTCCGCATCGGCCGGATCGGGTCTTTCTCAATGGCTTCGGCGCTTGGGCTGATCCTGGCCGGGGCCGTGGGGAACCTCATCGATCGGGTCCGCTTCGGCGAGGTGGTCGATTTTCTCGACGTCTATATTGCCGGCTGCCACTGGCCGGCCTTCAATGTGGCCGATTCCGCGATTACCGTCGGTGCGGCGATTCTGATTACGGTCCTCCTCCGGGAACGGAAGGAACGGAAAGAAGGGAACTGATAAATCCTTCCCGGCGGCCGGGCAGAATTTTCAGGATGGCGTTTCCGTCCTTCAGCGGCCCCGGGGTCGCGCCCATTACGGCGCCCCCGCGGGTTGAAGAAGAAATCCACAGACGTCCATTTTCTATTTCATCAACAGATTCGGCAGGAACGTGGCAATCTGAGGAAAAACGAACAGCAGTGCGGCGCACATCACCAGGCTGATCAAGAAGGGATAAACCCCTTTATAGATGACGTTGAACGGCACCTTGGTGATGTTTTTGACGACAAATACATTCATCGCCACGGGGGGAATGACCACCCCGATCATGACCGTGATTGCGATGATGATGCCGAACCAGATCGGATCGAAGCCCAGTTTCATGATCACCGGATAGAAAATGGGTGTGGCCAGGATCATGAAGGCCAGATCGTCGATGAATGATCCCCCGGTCTGGTAGATCAGGCTGATGATCACCATAATGACGTATTTATTCATGGGAAGCCCGACAACCCAGTCGGCGGCGATCATGGGGATTTTCGTCACCGCCAGGAAATGGCCCAAAATGGTGGACCCGGCGATCAGCATCAAAACCATACAGGCCGTTCTCAGCGACTCGGCGACCGACTTGAGGAATCCTTTGAAATCGAGATCCCTTCTGGCGACGGACAGGAGCAGAACCAGTCCGGTTCCCACGCTCCCCGCTTCGGTCGGGGTAAAGAATCCCTTCATCAACCCCACGATCATCATCAGGAAAATCAGCGCGACGAATCCGATTTCCGGCAGGGAGGCGATCCGCTCCCGCCAGGTCGATCGTTCCCCCTTCGGACCCAGAAGGGGGTTGATTTTGCACCATCCGTAGATGGTCACAATAAAAAAAGATGCAATGATCAGTCCGGGAATGAGACCGGCCAGGAACAATTTGCCGATCGACAGCCCGGTGATGATTCCGAATACAACCAGGGTGACACTCGGGGGCATGAGGATTCCCAGCGTCCCGACCGTTGCCACGATCCCCGTGGAGAGTTTCTTGTCGTAGTGATACCGGTCCATTTCGGGAACGGCGATGCTGGCGAACGTGGCGGCCGTGGCGGGCGACGACCCGCAGATCGCCTTGAACGCCGTGGCCCCCACCACCGTGGCCATCGCCATTCCCCCGGGAATATGGCCGATGAACTTATAGGAGGCGTTGTACAATCTCTTGGCAATCCCCGCGTTGAAGGCGATCTGACCCATCAGTATGAAGAGCGGGATTACGGTAAATCCGTAGGAGGCGAAGACGTCGAAGATATCCTTGGCCAACAGATTCAGGGCGGCCTGCGGGGAGACGATGACGCTGAATCCGATGAAACCGACCAGAGCCATGGCGAAACCGAGTTCTATACCGGTCAGAAAGAAGAGGAGGAGCGACGCCAGCCCCAGAAGTCCAACCATGACCTCACTCATCGAACGTCCCTCCCTGGATCTTGATGATATCGCAGACCATGGCCAGGCACTGGATAAAACAGCAGATGCCGATCCCGTACGCCACGGGGTAGAAAGGCATCTGGAGGGTGAGAGAAACCTCACCCGATCTCTGGAGATCCCATCCGAACTTGAACAGGTTCCAGCCGATGAGGAAGAGAAGGAGGAAAACCAGCAATCGCGTGGTGATATTGAAGAGATTTCTCACCTTGCGGGAGAATCTGGCGATAAGGAAATCGACATAAATATGGCCCCTCAATGTCGCGGTCTGCGGCATCGAAAATCCGATCACCACCGCCCCAGCAAAAGCGACCATTTCATAGGCGCCCAGGATGGGTTTGTTGAAGCCCCGTAAAATCACATCGATAATGGTCAGCGACATGAGAAAGATCAAACTGATCCCCGCGATGCCGTTGAGGAATCTGCTTATCTGCGTCACTGTTTTTCCAAATCCGTTCATGGATGTCTCCTTTTGACGTTCCGGTCGATGATGAAAAAAGGAGAGGGGGTTGCAATCCCCCCCTCTCCTCATCGCCTACCGGAGGCTTTTCAAACGATCCATGGCAAACTTCAACGCCTGGTCTCCGGGCAGCCCTTTTGATCTCATATTGTTCACGTAATCATCCAGAAGCGGGAGGACCTTTTTGGCCCACCGCTCATTTTCCTCCTTGGAAAGAGAGATGATCTTATTCCCCAGCTTGAGCGTGGCTTCTCTTCCGGCCTTATCGATGTCATCCCATCCCTTCCCCGACTTTTCAATCCATTCTTCATTCAGCTTCTCGATCGTCTTCTGGATATCGGGCGGCAGGGAATTCCACCTCTCCTTGTTCATGACGACGAACATCCCCGTGGAATACGAGGCGCCGAAATCCTCCGTCGTGAACTTCACCACTTCTCCCCATTTCCAGGTATTCAGCGATTCCTGCGGCGCCATGGAGGCGTCAACAACCCCGCGGCTCAGGGCGTCATAAGTTTCCCCCATGGGCATCGCGACCGGAGTTCCCCCCAGGGCGGTGACGATCTTTGTGGCCAGACCTGTGCAACGGACCTTCATCCCCTTGAGGTCCTCAAGTTTGTTGACGGCGGTTTTACTGTGGAGAAGGCCGGGGCCGTGGGCATGGAGAAACATCACCTTTACGCCGTCCAACTCTTTCGGTTTGAATCTTCGGTAATAGTCGTTGATTAACCGGGTTGCCGCCGCCCCGCTCTTAATGCCCAAAGGCAGGTCGATCACCTCCGTCAGGGGAAACTTTCCCCTCGTATAGGCGAAGACCGACATCCCCAGATCGGAGATCCCCTTTTCAACGCCGTCATAACATTTGTCGGCAGGCGTCAGGGTGCCGCCCGGCAAAACATCCACCTTGACCCTTCCGTTGGTTCTCTTTTCCAGTTCCTTTCCCCATTCGACGGCCAGGACGCTGTGGACATGGGGGGCGGGAAAAAAGACGGAATAGTTCAGTTTGATCGGGGTCTGGCCGGAAGCAGCAGGGGTGAAAACCGTAAATCCGATACCGGCAAGACAGACGGTGAAAAACAGTGACCTCCAAAACTTTCTCATGGGTATCCTCCTTTTTTGCTCGACGAGACATTATTTGCCCAGTCGAAGAAATAGATTCTACAAGAATTTGCCGTATATTCCCCGGCTTACCGCGAGACAAGCGCAGGGTTGGCCCTGGGTCCGCCTGATATATGCGGCTTTGCCGAAGAGGGCGCTCGCTTCCTGTCCTTTCCGCCGCGAGAAAAGGACAGGCGTCGGTAAGCGTATAGGGAAGATGGAATGTGGTAAAAATTGTCGATGACATAAAACATGCTGCAGGACTCCCTTCCGGGGAAATCAACCGCTTGGGCGGTTCTTGTTGCGATTTGATGGGGTAAAACGCCGGTGATGGTTCAGGAAGGCCTGCTGGACCGTCTTTGAGGACGGACAGCAGGCATCAATACATATAGGTATCGAAACGGGCTCGGGTAAGGTCGGTTTCCAATAAAAGCAGATTCATTTTTCAGTCTTTCTGTAAAAAATAACAACGGGTGGCTACCCCTATTTGATTTTGATCATCCTGTCAAGGGGTATTTTTTTTCGCCTGTTCTTTGAGTTTTTCGATTTCTTCCCGATACTGCTCCGCCTGGGCCTTGACCTGTTCGATCTCCTCCCGGGTCCTGTCCAGTCTCTCTTCCTGCTTCTGCTTTTCCTCCCGCATTCGATCCTGCATGGCGTCGAGGCCGACATAGACCGCGAGGATGCCGCCCAGGATCAGCATGATCGGAACACCGCCTTTCAGGATGATCAGAAAGTCGTTCGACCAATGGGATAAACCGATTATACCCAGAATAACCGATACGATACCGCTGATGAGCAAGGACATCGCTGCAACCTCCTGATTTTCTGACTGCTCCCCCGAGGGAAAGCCTGACGAAATTTTGAAAAAGCATCCGACCGCAGCGGGACAAACCGTCTGTCAATCCTTTTATCATGGGAAAGGGATGCTTGGCAAGATGAAAGTCGGTCGATAAAAGTCGGTCGACCGAGAATCGTCCGCAGGATAACGTTGTGCAAAAACATTCCTCCCCGCTTCCGGCGGCAGGCTGGTCTGCGCACCGGAGGCACCTATAAAAAATGCTTGATTAATGGTATTTCTCACACTATGATCCCCAGTGTATTTTGGGAACGAAGGGATTATCTATCGGAAAAATCATCAACGGAGCAGGTCATGACGGAACCGGATTTTAACAAAGGGAAGGGTCTTTTGCCGGCCGTGGTCCAGGACCATCGGACGGGTGAGATCCTGATGCTGGCTTACATGAATCAAGAGTCCTGGCGGAAAACCCTCGAAACGGGAAAAGCCCACTACTGGAGCCGCTCGCGGCAGAGTCTCTGGTTGAAGGGCGAGACCTCCGGCCATGTGCAACTCGTCCGCGAGATCCGGCTGGACTGTGACGAGGACACCATCCTGCTCAAGGTGGAACAGTTGGGCGGGGCGGCCTGCCATACCGGTCACCGGTCGTGTTTCTATCGAAAATGGGCCGACGGAGACTTTGTCGCCGACGGGGAAATCATCTTTAATCCGAAGGAAGTGTATCCATGAAGAAACTGAAATTGGGGATCCCCAAAGGGAGCCTGGAAACCAATACGGTGGATCTGTTCAAGCATGCGGGCTGGCGCATCACCTATGACAGCCGGAGCTACTTTCCCGACATTGACGACGACGATCTTTCCTGCACCCTGGTCCGCGCCCAGGAGATGTCCCGTTACGTGGCCGACGGCACGCTCGATCTGGGGCTGACCGGCCAGGACTGGATTATCGAAAACGAGTCGGATGTCGTGGCCGTTCAGGACCTGATCTATTCCAAGACCTCGACACGACAGGCGAGGTGGGTCCTCGTCGTCCGGGAGGACTCGCCCATCCGTTCGATTGAGGACATGGAAGGGAAACGGGTGTCGACGGAGCTGGTCAACTTTACAAAGCGCTACTTCGCGGAGCGGAATATCCGGGTTCAAGTCGAATTTTCCTGGGGGGCGACGGAGGCCAAGGTGGTCGAAGGGCTGGTGGATGCGATCGTCGAGGTGACGGAAACGGGAAGCACCATCCGGGCCAACAAACTCAAGATCATCCACGAGCTGATGAAGACCAATACCCAGTTGATCGCCAACCGCGAGGCTTGGGCGGATCCCTGGAAAAGGCAGAAGATCGAGCAGATCCAGCTTCTGCTGAACGGTTCTCTCCAGGCGATGGGGAAAGTGGGGATGAAGATGAACGTCGCAAGGGAGAATCTCGACCGGCTGGTGACCCTGCTTCCCTCCCTGAAGGCGCCGACGATCTCCAGTCTCCATTCGGAGGACTGGCTGGCGGTGGAGACCATTGTGAGCAGCAGCGTGGTCCGGGACCTGATCCCGCTGCTGAAGGAGGCGGGCGCCGAGGGGATCATCGAGTATCCCTTGAACAAGGTCATCTGAGAGCCAGTTGAAAAAGGCTCTGTTACAGTCTGTTCAAAAATGGCCAGATGCAAGCCCCCCGGATTCGAAGAATCGTGGAGGAAAGCGGAACCAATCCTGAGCCGTGAGGCGTACTTTAGGGTACGGTGAACGGTGAAGGATGAGGGAAACGCAGCAGATGGGCGGTTTGGAAGCCCCGCCCCCGGTGCGGGTCTTCCCGGTAAGGAAATTGTCCGTTATTTATTGCGCCCCTGATCCCCGCCGCGCGGCGGGGATTGCGGGATGCGCTCCCGGTCAACAGCCTGACTGAAGGAGAAAAGGCCATGCGTAAGGCGACCATCCGGAGAAAGACCGCGGAGACGGAGGTCTCGGCGGCGATCGGTTTGGACGGGCAGGGGGAGGGACGGATCGACACCTCCATCCCCTTTCTCGATCATATGCTGAACCTGTTTGCCAGGCACAGCCTTACGGATCTCGACGTCCGGGGCCGGGGAGACACTGCCGTCGACGATCATCACCTCGTGGAGGACGTGGGGATCTGTCTGGGGCAGGCCGTCCGGAAGGCCCTCGGGGAGAGAAAAGGCATTGCCCGGTACGGCTCGGCATGGGTTCCGATGGATGAGAGCCTCTGCGGTATGGCGATGGATCTCTCCGGGAGACCCTATCTGGTCTGGAACGCAGAAATCGGGGAGGGGAGGATCGGGGGGTTCGATCCGGCCCTGCTTAAAGAGTTTTTCAAGTCATTCTCTGATCATGGCGGAATAACATTGCACGTCAACCTCATGTATGGTACAAATAAGCATCATATGGCGGAGGCGATTTTCAAGGCCTTTGCCCGCGCCTTCCGGGAAGCGGTTGCGATTGACGGACGAATCAAGGGGGTTCTGTCCACCAAAGGTTCCCTGGAAGGCTGAGGCCTCCGAAAAAAATCTCCTTAGCCGTTTTTCCGCGGCTGACGACCGAAACAGAAATCGAGACCTTTGCGCAACTTGAAAATCGTGATCCCTGCGCGCGCCGGACATTTTCGACCCGAAAAATCCCCAGTGCGTGCCTCCGGGAACCGATGAGGTCTCAAATCCTGTTTCAGCCGCCGCGGTGAGCGGGCGACAGAGACCCAAAACGGCCTTACGTCAGAGACAAGGAGGGTCCAAGTCATCGAAAAATCGTCCTGCTCCCGGAGGTTTTTCTACAGTCTCCTGATGCTCTGCTTCCTTCTGACGATCCTGGCTTGCCTTTATCGCCGGGATGCGGGCGTCCCCGTCCCGGAGGGAAGGGTCGTCTTCGACCGGATCGCCGTGCTTCCGTTTCAACAGATCGTCCCGGAAGACGATCCTGGCGGCGCTGTGCGCTGTCCCCTCTGCGGGACGATCTTCATCGCCGAAAAAGCCGTTGGAAGTCCGGAAACGGTGGTCGAGGCTTGCTTTCTGAAACAACTCGGGAAAAGCGAACCGAAATTCAGCGTCATTGCGGGGGAGCGCGTCGCCGGGGTCTACCGGCGGGTTTCCGCGGCATCCCTTAAGACCCCGCTCCGGCAGATCCTGTGTGATGTGGGAAAAGAATTGGGGGCGGAGGGGATGGTGATCGGACATGTTTACCGTTTTCGGGAGAGGGAAGGGGAACCCTTCGCCGCGAAGAAACCGGCGTCGGTTGCCTTCGATATCCATCTGATCCGGGTTGAGGACGGGGTTCTCGTCTGGCGGGACACCTTTGACCGGACGCAGAGTTCGCTGATGGAGGATCTCCTCCGGGCGTCCTCTTGGAAGTGGGTCACGGCGGAGGAACTGGCGGCATGGGGGATGGACCAGGTGCTCAAGACCTTTCCCGGTCTGCCATAGTGTTTTTGGCACCCTGGAGCACCGGGTGCGGGATTTGCCTTGCGACAAAAAATCCTTTGTTTTTGAAGAGGTTTCCGGATGATTGTTATTCCCGCCATCGATCTGAAGGAGGGCCGTTGCGTGCGCCTGGTTCAAGGGGACTTCGGGCGGGCGACCATTTATGCGGAAGATCCGGTGGTCATGGCGATCGAGTGGAAAAGCGAAGGCGCCGAACGCCTGCACGTGGTCGATCTGAACGGTTCCCTCGCCGGTGTCCCGCGTCATGAGGCGGTGATCCGGGAAATCGTGGCGGAGACGGGGCTGCCGGTACAGGTGGGGGGCGGCATCCGGACCATGAAGACGGTGGAGACCTACCTCCGGAGCGGGGTACGGTGGGTGATTCTGGGCACGGCCGCCCTCAATGATCCGGGATTTGTCCGAGAGGCCTGCCTTGCGTTTCCGGGCCGGGTCATCCTGGGCATCGATGCGGCCGGGGGTCGTGTCGCCGTCCGGGGATGGACGGAAAAGACGGAAGAAACCGCGGCGGCGGTTGCGCTCCGGTTTTTGGAGGATCGGCCCGCCGCACTGGTCTATACGGATATTGCCAGGGACGGCATGGAAACCGGTGTCAACGTCGAAGCAACGGGGGCGTTGGCCGCAGCGGTCGGGATTCCGGTGATCGCCTCGGGCGGCGTGTCGGGGATCCGTGATATCGAGAGGCTCATCCCCCTGGAGCAACAGGGTGTCATCGGTGTGATTGCGGGAAAGGCCCTCTATACGGGAGCCCTGTCCCTTACGGAGGCTATCGACTGCGCGAAAGGGGCGAGGCGCGAGGGGTGAGGCGCAGGGTTGGGTGTTTTATCCCGGTCAAGAGATCTTTTAAAGCAGGATCCCGGCAGCGCGTATTGGAGATTTTTCGGGGCACCCTGCCCCCGCAGTGGAGCGCCTGTTACGGAAAATGGGGACAGCTCCCTATTTTCCATTAGAAAATAGGGAGCTGTCCCTAATTTTCCATTCAGCGGAGCGAGGAGGCGCAGGGTCGGAAAATATCCAGCGCGCTTCAGGGATACTGTTTTAAAAGTTGTCAAAGTTATCGTCAAAAGGGGGGGTGAGGAGCATGGAGGAGTGCGTATTCTGCAAAATCGCGGCGGGAACGATTCCCTGCCGGAAGGTGTATGAGGATGACCGGATTCTGGCCTTTGAGGATATCCAACCCATGGCCCCGGTCCACATCATCATCATTCCCAGAAGACACATTGCCACCCTCATGGATGCGGATGCGGAAGGAATGGCGGATCTTCAGGCCATGATGGGCGCCACCCGGGAGGTTGCCCGATTAAAAAAGGTCGACCAGAAAGGTTTCCGGGTGGTGATCAATTGCAAGGAGGAGGGGGGACAGGTGGTTTTCCATCTCCATATGCACCTGTTGGGCGGCCGGAAACTCCGGGACGATCTGGCCTGAAAAAGTCGTGTGCCGTTGACAAAACGCGAAGATGATCTATGTTAGCATCCGATGGAGGCCCGCGAGTCATGACATTCAAAAACAAAGTGGATCAGGAAATGATTCTGGCGGCTAAGGCGACGGACAGGATCCGGCTGTCGGCCCTGCGCATGCTGAAGAACGGCCTGCACAACCGCGAAATCGATTTGAAGCGCGAGCTGAATGAGGCCGAATTCTTCCAGCTCCTCTCCGGCATGGTGAAGCAGCGGAGGGACTCGATCGAACAGTTTGAAAAAGGCGGCAGGCCCGATCTTGTGGAAAAGGAAGAGGCGGAGCTCAAGGTAATCCGGGAGTTCATGCCGGAGCAGATGTCGGAGGAGGAACTCGATACGATCATTGCCGATGCAATCCGGGAGACCGGCGCCGTGGGTGTCCGGGACATGGGAAAAGTCATGAAGATCCTGATGCCGAAGGTGACCGGAAAGGCAGACGGCAAGACGGTCGGCGAAAAGGTAAAACTGACATTGTCCGCATAGGGGGTTGTCCTTTGAAAAGGTCCATTCCCGGGGATAAGATCGAAGAAGTCCGGCAACGGACCGATATCGTTTCTCTGGTCGGGGAGTATGTGACCCTGAAGAAGGCAGGAAGGAATTTTCTTGGGCTCTGTCCCTTTCACCGGGAGAAGACCCCTTCCTTTACGGTGAGTCCCGACAAACAGATGTTCTACTGCTTCGGCTGCAGCGAGGGGGGGAATGTCTTCTCCTTCCTCATGAAGCTGAACCACCTGACCTTTCCCGAGGCGGTCCGGCACCTGGCGGGGAAGGCGGGCGTGATCATCCCTGAAAGGAGCATGACCCCGGAAGAGCGGGATCGTTATACACTCGGGGAGCAGATCCGCCGGGTCAACGGGCTTGCGGCCGAGTATTTTGTGAGGGCGCTCCAGTCGCCGGCGGGGGAGGGGGCCAGGGAGTATCTCCGGAAGAGGGGGATTGAAGCGGAAGCGATCCGCACGTTCCGGATCGGCGTTGCCCCGGAGGGACGACGCCGTCTGCTCGATTTTCTGGAGAAGAAAGGAATTCCGCCGAAGCTCGTCGAACAGGCCGGCCTCGCGATTCTGCGGGCGGGAGAGGGTGAGAGAGGGCAATACGACCGGTTCCGCGGGAGACTGATGATCCCCATCGAGGACGTCGACGGTCATGTGATCGCCTTCGGCGGCCGGATCATGGGCGCGGGCGAGCCGAAATACATGAATTCCCCCGAATCGCCGGTTTACACGAAAGGAAACAACCTCTTCGGGCTTTCCCGGACAAGGGAGGCGATCCGGGAGGCCGGTTTTTCACTCCTGGTCGAGGGGTATTTCGATTTGATCGCCCTCTGGGGCGCGGGCATTCGAAATGTTGCGGCCACGCTGGGAACAGCCATGACCCGTGCCCAGGTCGATCTGATCCGGCGGTATGCGCCCCGCGTGGCCGCCGTGTTTGATTCGGACGAAGCCGGACGGAAGGCGCTCGCGAGAAGCCTGGAGCTGTTTCTGACTGGGAATGTCCATGCCCGGGCGGTCATTCTTCCCGACGGCCATGATCCGGACGATTTCGTCAGAACCCGGGGGCGCGAAAAGATGGAGGAACTGGTGGCCCGTGCCGTGCCGATGGTCGATTACTACATCGAAGAGATTCTCGGCGGGAGGGGGACCCTGGAAGAGGACCGGGACAAACTCAGGGAGGCCGTTGCCTTCCTTTGCCGAATCGGGGACGCGGTCGAGAGGAACTTCTTCGTCAAGAAGGTTGCGGAGAGGCTGGGTGTCGATGAAGGGGTGCTGAAGGATGAGGTCCGACGCGTCCTTTCCCATGAAGCGCCAACGGCCGCCCCGATGAAAAAAGGATCCGGCCGGGAACCCGACCACCTGGAACTGGGCTTGATTCACATGATGCTGGAACACCCGGAACGGATCCCGGCGGTGGCGGCGTCCGGAGTACTGGCCTGTTTCACGACGGAAGAGCTGAGGTCGCTCGGAGAGAAGGTGCTGACGGCCGCGGAAAAAGAGGGCGGGGCGATTCCGGACCTATTCTCCCTTGTGAATAATTTCGAGGAGGGACCGCTACGGGCGAGGCTTCTGGACCTGTTGATGGGGGAAACCCCCTATCCGGAGGATATGATCGATCGCCTCATGGCCGATACGATCCGCAAGATCCGTGAACGGTCCAACAGGGAGAAAGGCAGAATCCTGACGCGCCGGATCAAGGAGGCGGAGAGGGTCAAAGACCAGGAATTGTACGACCGTCTCGTCGCGGAAAAGAATCGGCTTCTTCGGGAAGAAAAGGGGCTGTCCTGAGGTGCACATTTTTTTGTCAGAAGCGTTGGCCGGCCTGAAAAGCAGGGGCGGTCGGCGGATTCTAAAACGGAACACCGGGAGAAACCGATATGGGAAAAGAAATCGAATCGGATGAATTCAAGAAGTTGATCACACTGGGAGAGGAAAAGGGGTTTCTCACCTATGACGACGTCAACGATCTGCTTCCCTCCGACGTCATCTCCTCCGATCAGATCGATGACATCATCATGCTCTTCGGCGAGAAAAATATCGATATCATCGACTCGGACAAGGGGGCAAAGCTGGTTGTCAAGAAGGCGGCGGAAGAACGGGTCGAGATCAAGCGGGAAGATCTCCTCGGCCTGCTGCCGGCGATCGGCAGGACCGGCGATCCGGTGAAGATGTATCTGCGGGAGATGGGGCTGGTTTCCCTGCTCAGCCGTGAGGGCGAGGTTGAGATCGCCAAAGTGATCGAAGAGGGGGCGAAGGAAAGCATGGAGGCCGTCTTCAGTGTGGACGTTTCCCTCAAGGAGGTGGTCAATATCGGCGCCCAGTTGAAGAGCGGGGCGATCCGCGTGAAGAGCGTGGTGGGCAACATCGAGGACGAGGACGGCGTCATGGTCGAGGAGATGCACCGGGAGCGGGTCATCAAGCTGCTCGACAAGGTCGCGTCCCTCAACCGCAAGAACGATCTGATCAAGAAAAGGCTGAATTCGAAGAAGAGAATCGCCGCCGGGGAGAGGCAGAAACTTAGAGAGGATCTGGAAAAGAACCTCCGGAATATCGTCAGGCTCTGCCGGAAGGTTCGGTTCAGCAAGAGACAGATCGACCGGATGGTGGCCAATCTCCGCGTGTATGTCAACGAGGTGGCGCAGGTGGAAGAGACGGTCCACCGGTGCAAGAAGGAAACGGGTCTCACCCTGGCTCAGATGGAAGAGGCTTGGGCGAAGATGAACAAGTCCGCCAAAAGCGCGGCGGCGGCGGCAAAGAAAGCAGGGGTATCCCTGAAGAGATTGAAATCTTCCCAGCAGGTCATCCGGGAAGCCAACCGCCGGTTCAAGAAGATCGCCCAGGAGACGGGACTCTCCGTGACGGCGTTGAAAAATGCGATGGTGGTCATCGAAACGGGAGAGTGGAAGGCGGAGATCGCAAAGAGAAAGTTGGTGGAAGCGAACCTGCGACTTGTCGTGAGCATTGCGAAGAAGTATACGAACCGGGGCCTTCAGTTCCTGGATCTGATCCAGGAGGGCAATATCGGGCTCATGAAGGCGGTGGACAAGTTCGAATACCAGCGCGGCTATAAATTTTCCACCTATGCCACCTGGTGGATCCGGCAGGCGATCACGCGGGCCATCGCCGATCAGGCCAGAACCATCCGGATCCCGGTGCACATGATCGAGACGATCAACAAACTGATCCGGACTTCCCGCTATCTCGTGCAGGAATTGGGGAGGGAGCCCAATCCGGAGGAGATCGCCAACAAGATGGAGTTTCCCCTGGAAAAGGTCCGGAAGGTCCTGAAAATCGCCAAAGAACCCATTTCCCTGGAGACACCGATCGGGGAGGAAGAAGACAGCCACCTCGGGGACTTCATCGAGGACAAGAAGATCATGTCGCCGGCAGAGGCCACAATCAGCATGGATCTGGCGGAACAGACCCGGAAGATTCTGTCAACCCTGACGCCACGCGAGGAAAAGGTGCTCCGCATGCGTTTCGGAATCAGTGAGCGGGGGGATTATTTGGCGGAAGAATCGCGGGAATCCATGGAAATGAGCCGGGACAGGGCCAGACAGATCGAGTCGGGCGCCGCCCGGAAATTGAGAAATCCGTCACGGAGGCGTCTTCTGAAACCGGGTGGTAAATAAATATTGACAAGATACGACGAGGAGTATTAGTAAGACCCCTTGGAAAATATTCATTCCGGAAAGGGCCCATAGCTCAATTGGTAGAGCCACCGGCTCATAACCGGTCGGTCCCTGGTTCGAACCCAGGTGGGCCCACCAGGGATGAAGGGAAAGGGAATCCAGGGCGTATGAGACGCGAGTTTCCATTGATCATGGCGGGACAGGCAAAGCGGGGAAGCAGGATACCCTCGTGAAAATGCACCATTGAATGGTGCATTTTTTTTTGGCCCGGTGGGTTTTCCAAAGGAAAGGGGGAGGCGGTTGAAAGAACAGTTGGCGCGCCTGATTGAACTACAGAGGATCGAATTGGCGGCAAGCCGGATTCATGCGAAGAGGAAGAACCTTCCGGTTCAGATGAAGGCACTGGAGGAAGAATTCAACTCATTCTGCGAGGTTGTGGAAACACAGCGGGAGCAGATGGAAAATGTGCGAAAACGCAGGCAGGAAAAGGACGCCCAGTTGCAGGAGGGGCAGGAGACGCTGAAACGGACGCGGGAGAGGCTCTTTGAGGTCAAGAAGAACAAGGAGTATCAATCGATGTTGAAAGAGATCGAGATCTTCGAAGGCAAGAATAGCCGGACGGAGGATGAGGTCATCTCCCTCCTGGATGAGCTCGAACGTCTGGAAACCGCAATGAAGGCCAAAGAAGAGGAACTGCAAGTTAGGCGCCGGCGCTATGAGGAGGAAAAGAAGAAGATCGAGGAGGAGATAAACTCCCTTGTCGGGGAACTGGATGGCTGCGTCCGGAAAAGCGAGGAACTCAAGAAAGACATTCCTGCCGAGATCCTCCGGAAATACGAACAGATCAAAGGTGTCGGGCGCGGCGTAGCGGTGGTTGCGGCCTGGAAGGAGGTCTGCGGCGGGTGTCATATGTCCCTTCCCCCGCAGTTGTACAATGAATTGCAGAAAACGACGGCCCTGATGACCTGCCCGAACTGCGGCCGGATCATCTACTGGGAGAACCGGAACGGA
>JAFGRP010000074.1 GCA_016935075.1 Deltaproteobacteria bacterium
ACCGGGGCAGCCCCTCCAGGTGGACGGGGCGGCAGCGATCGAGCAGTTCCTTCAGGATCCGCAGCGGATCTCCTCCGTGGGGGATGCGGCGTACGGCGCCGTTTTCATCGATGATTACCTCTTCCTCCTGGACGCGGAAGATCAGCCGGGGGTCCGCCCCGAGGAAGCTGTATCGGGCCCACTTCTCCCCCCCTTCCACGCTCTCCAGCAGGAAGACGTGAGAATGGTCGGCCAGTTTCATCAGGGCAGTGACGGGGGTTTCCGTGTCGGCCAGGATCTCCCGGCAAACGGGAATCAGGTTACCTTCTCTGGCGTGCCGGGCAAAAGTCTCAAAATCCGGATCATACATGGCTCATTTCTCCTCAGGATTCGACCCATAAAAAAAGGCCGTGCTTCGGTCACGGCCTTTTTGATTGCAGAAACAAAAAAGCCGCGGGGTCTTGGAAGAGATCCCCACGGCTTTAATCTTTTCAATTCCTGCGCTTCAGCGGTGGACAGACCCCTCCCTCAATTTGCTGTACCACCACCAGTTGCTCATGCTGTTGCGCTTGTTTGGCATCTTCTGAACGCCGATCCCTTTTTCAAAATTGATTCATTCCTACCAGACTTTGAACAACGTGTCAAACGGAATCTTCAACGAAATCTTCAAAAGGCAGTCACCCGCCCTGGGGGCGGGTGACTGCCCGGCAAGGAGGCGCTCCGTTGTTTTTGCGCCCCTTATCCCCGCCTGCAAGGCGGGGCTTGCGAGTTGTTCTCCCGGTCATGGAAGTCTCGACGATCGCACAGCCGCTCATATCCTGTCTCGACACAATATATTGTGATAAAATCTTCCTTGACACACAAGATGTATTTCCGTATGTTCAACCCGCGCAAAAGCAACTTCATGAACAATATCGACGAGGAAACTGCCCGACGGCGTACCGGACGCAGGACTTGAAATCAAAACGCACGTGGATAAAAATACGAACGCAAACATTCAGAGGAGAGAAATAAAATGAAACAGACCTCTTTCAAGACAATATTGCAGTCATGGATCCTCGTGACCCTGATGGCGTTATTACAAACGGGAACCCTCTTCACTACGGGAACGGAAGCCGTTGCCTGAGTCAGTTATACGCTGACCGTGAATGTCAGCCCTGAAAACGGCGGCACCGTTAAAAGAGATGGTATTCCCCTCTCGAGTTACCCTGCGGTTTTTCCTCATGCAGAAGGCTCGACTGCTATAATGGAGGCCGTCCCGGCGCCCGGATGCACTTTTTCCCACTGGAGCGGCGTGGTGACGGGCACCGCAAATCCGATCTATATCTATAGTGACGCTAACAAGACCATCACGGCGAACTTCACGCCCCCGGCTTCCGCAATGTCAAAGCTTTATTTCCCCCACGTGGCGAGTCAGACCGGGATTTCTCCTGATATGTGGGAGACGGAGATTTGCCTGATCAATACCGGCAATCAGGCCATCAGTGGAACGTTGAAGCCGTATAAGAACAATGGTCGGGTGGCATCAACCGGCAAAAACATCACCCTGGCTCCTCACGGGAGATGGAGCCGGATTGTGGGGGGAGGTGAGTTTACGAATCCCTCCGAGATCGGGTATATGTTTTTTGAATCCACTTCCGACAGCGTCGCGGGATACACGAAGTTTTACATAGCGGGACAATACAGGGTGGCAATCCCCGCGGTCCAAGAAGTAAACACCTCAAACATATACATCCCGCACATCGCCTCAAGCGCCGAATGGTGGACCGGGGTCAGTCTGGTCAACACCACCCCGATAGCGAAAACGCTAACCATGACCTTCAACAACGGCCAGAACAGGTTCATCACGCTCAATGCCCGCGAACACCGGGCATTCGACATCGCAAGCCTGTTCGACCACCAGACCCAGCCGGACCTTCAATCGGCGGTGATCACCAATGCGGACGGCGTCATTGGCCTGGAGTTATTTGGCAGCGTCGGCGGCAACAACCAACTGGAAGGCATCCTGCTGACGGGCAGCACCGCCTCGACCCTGTACTACCCCCACGTGGCCGATGACGGCTGGTGGACCGGCATCGCGGCCTATAACCCGTCGGACCTGGGATGTACGATCACCATCACGCCTTACAGCAGTCAGGGCGGTGCCCTCACGACCTCGACCCTTTTTATAGCGGGAAGGGGGAAATATATCGGTGCCGTTGCGGCACTCGACCTTCCCGCTCAGACGGCGTGGTTCAGGATTGACGCTACGAGGCCCGTCACCGGCTTCGAGCTTTTAGGCGACGGCAATGACAGCCGGCTGGCGGCCTATGCGGGAGGGGGCGAGACCGGTGCAAAGGCGGGCGTTTTTCCGAAGATCGAGAAAAGCGGTTGGACCGATATGGTGTTCGTCAACACGGAGGCGGTTTCGGCATCCGTGACCTTGACCGC
Source organism: Deltaproteobacteria bacterium (assembly GCA_016935075.1). GTDB lineage: Bacteria > Desulfobacterota > Syntrophia > Syntrophales > UBA5619 > UBA5619. The sequence continues at coordinate 2,410 of JAFGRP010000074.1, forward strand.
ATTTGACGACAATGGAACCCCGATAGCCACCCAGGCGCTCACCGTCGGCGGCCACGCCAAGATGGTTGATTCCCCCGAGAAGATCTTTTCGCAGGATATCAGCCGTGCCACGTATATTGTCTACGCGGCGAACAGGGATGTCGTGGGTTTTCAACTCAACGGCAGTGCCGACGGGACGATGCTCGACGGGCTTCCCGGGCTTGCCGTAACCCAGGTTCTTAAATAAATCCCGTATAGTACGGGTTAAAACGGCTGCGTCCGTTTTTTTCACAGGGGTTTTGCACAACCCGTGGTGTCAAGACCGAAGGCGGGTTGAACGGATACCTTAGTGACGGGGATCACAATGCGAACGTTTCCCCCGGCGGACCGTCATGGCCTCTTCAACAGGGCCTCGATGCCCGCCGCATCTCCCTGACGGATCAGCTTCCTGACGAGGGTGAAGTTCCGCTCGAATATTTCCAGAAGCGCCGGCATGTTCGGATTTCCCGTGAGGATGCCTGCATAAAGGCCGGGGCGCGGGCCGAAGATCTTTTCGATGATTGCCCGCTTCGTCCGGAAGACGGGCGTGGAAAAAGCCTCGAGTTCGGACGGTTCCACGCCGGAATCCCGCAGGACGAGTCCCATCAGGATCGTGTCCAGATGGGTGAGCCCCTGGATCAGGGCCATCATCCGGTCGTGCTCCGCCGCCGCCGTCACCGTGATCCGGGCGCCGTTTTTCACGAAGATCCCCTGCAGAAAACCCAGCCAGCCGCCTCCCCGCGCGGGGCACAGGACGATGTTCTGGCCGCTCAGGGACGGGATATCCGGCCCGAAGAGAGGATGGCAGCCGATCACCTCCGCCCGGGATGCGGCAAGCATCTCCCGGACCGGTTCCTCCTTCAGCGAGGTGAGGTCCATCAACAGGGCATCCTCCGGAAGAAGCGGTCCCGCCTCGCGGATGACGTCGATTGTGGAGGCGATCGGGACGGCCACGACGACGATCCGGCAGGCCGCCGCAAGCGCCGGGAGAGGGGTTCCCTCCGATTTTCCCGAAACGAGGACCCTGTGGCCCTCCCCGGCGAAGAAATCGGCGAACCATTTTCCGATTCCCCCCGTACCCCCGATGATGCCGATGGCAAAATCTTCCACTGTAAGATTTACCTCCGGGGTAAGATCGCCCGCTGCCGGAGCAGATGGTCCGCCAGGACGATGCAGACCATCGCCTCGCAGACCGGGATGATCCGCGGGATGGCAGACACGTCGTGGCGGCCCTTGACCGTAACGACGGCGGGGTTTCCATGGATGTCGATCGTCTCCTGCGGCCGCGCGATCGAGGGGATGGGCTTGCATGCGACCCGCAGGACGATCTCGGCGCCGCTTGTGATCCCCGCGAGGATCCCGCCCGCATGGTTTGTCCGGAAGCCTTTCGGGCCGATGGGGTCGTTGCAGGCGCTGCCGGTCATCCGCGCCGCCGTAAACCCTGCGCCGATCTCCACCCCCTTGACGGTTCCGATTCCCATGAGCGCCCCGGCCAGATCCGCGTCCATTTTGCCGAAGACCGGTTCTCCGAGGCCCGGCGGGCAGCCCCGGACCAGTATCTTGACGATCCCGCCGAGTGTATCCCCCTCGGCCCCGGCCTCTTCAAGCCTTTTGAGCATCCGGACTTCCGCTTCCGGGTCCGGGCAGTACAGGGGGCCTGCAACCGCTGCGGCCGGGGAGAGGTCCCGGGCGGCGATCCCGCCCAGTTCCAGGGTCCGGGCCGAAACGGTGATCCCCGACTGCCCGATGACCTTCCGGGCGACGGCGCCGGCGGCGACCCTTCCGGCCGTTTCACGCGCCGAGGCGCGGCCGCCGCCCCGGTGGTCCCGGATACCGTATTTGGCCTGGTAAGTCATGTCTCCGTGGCCGGGCCGGAAGAGATCGCGGAGGCTCTCGTATGCGGCGCTGTCCGCGTCCCGGTTCCGGATGAGCAGCGAGATGGGCGTTCCCGTCGTTTTTCCTTCGAAGACGCCGGAGAGAATCTCCACCCGATCCCCCTCCCGGCGGGGACTGGCGGAGAGGAACTTCCCCGGCCTGCGCCGGTCGAGATCTCCCTGGATGTCGGCCTCGCTTAGGGCGAGACGGGGCGGGCAGCCGTCGATAACGGCCCCGGTCGCCGGGCCGTGGGACTCTCCCCACGTGACGACCCGAAACAGGACGCCTGTTGCATTTCCGGACATCTCATCCCTCCTTCCGGCGGGCGATCTCATCGGCACGCGCCGCCTGCACCGGCAGACGAAGGCAGATTGCCGTTGCGACCGCCTCCACGTTGCGGGAGGCGGTGTCGATGGTCAGATCGGCGATGCCCCGGTAGATCGGTTCCCGCTGTGCCAGGATCTCCCGCACCTCCTCCACGACGGGTTTCCCCGACAGGGAGGGGCGTTTGTTGCCGCCGGTCTGGTCCTTCTCCAGCCTTCCTGCGATGGTCGCTGCATCAGCGACGAGCCAGATGAAAAAGCCGTTTTCCCGGAGATACCCCACATTGCGGGGGTCCAGAAGGGCGCCGCCTCCGGTCGCGATGATGCCGCCATCCAGGAGGGAGAGATTCCGGATCACGGCCCTTTCCGCATCCCGGAAGGCCGGCCACCCTCCGGCGGCAACGATCTGCTCCACCGTACGCCCCGTTCGGTGCAGGATCAACTCGTCCGTATCGAAAAGAGGACGTCCCAGACGAACCGAAAGCTGCCGGCCCGTCGAGGTCTTCCCCGTACATCGGTATCCCGTCAGGATGATGTTCATGGTGTTGCCGTCCGTTCTGTATTACTTCTCCCGCCGGAGGGATACAATGGCGGGGAACCCTCTTTTCCCCGCAGGACCTCCAGCGCCGTCCAGAAACCCGGAAAAGATTTCCCGACGCATGCCTCTCCCGCGATTTCCATTCCCGGCACGGCCAGCCCCAGGATGGCGAAGCTCATCGCAATCCGGTGGTCATTGTAGGTTTTGATCGCGGCGCCGCGGGGGTTTCCCCCGTCGACGGCAAGTCCGTCCGCGAACTCCTCCGCGGCGATTCCGGCTTTTCCCAGTTCGTTCACCAGCGCCTCCAGGCGGTTGCACTCCTTCAGACGGAGGTGGGCGACGTTCCGGATAAGGCTCCGCCCGGGACGAAGCGCACAGAGGACTGCAAGCGTCGGCACGATGTCCGGCATATCCCCGAGATCGAAGGTCATCTCCCCTGCGGGCATCTCCCCGCCGCGGACCTCCACGGAATGGTCCTCCCGGGTAACCGTGCAGCCGAGTCTCTCCAGAATCCTGAGAAACCCGATGTCCCCCTGGCGGGTCCGCGGGTCGATGTTCTCCACCCGGATGCGCCCCTTGAGCAGGGACGCCGCAAGGAAGAAGTAGGAGGCGCTGGAAGCGTCCCCTTCGATCCGGTATTCGCACCCCGTGTAACGATGCCCGCTCTTGACGGTATAGCGTCCGGCTCCGTTGGACAGAACGGCGGAGCCGAACGCCTCCATCGTCTCCACCGTGAGCGCGATGTAGGGAAGCGACGGGATGCGCCCCTCCAGGACGATGGCGGTCTCTGCGGCGGCGAAGGGGGCGGCGATCAGGAGCGAAGAGACGTACTGGCTGCTCCCGATATCTTTGAGAACGATCTTCCCGCCCGCAAGACGGCCGCCCCGGATCGTGACCGGTGGGTATCCGCGGTCCCGTTCCGTCACAATTCCCGCCCCCTGGGCCGCGAGGGCATTTAGAAGGGGTTTCATCGGTCTTTCGCACAGGCGGGGTCCCCCCGTCAGGACGATCGGCCCCCTGCCGAGGGAGGCCATCCCCGCCAGCAGGCGCATGGCCGTGCCGTTGTTTCCCAGATCAATCCTGTGCTGCGGCACGGTGATCCTACCGCCGGTCCCCCGGACGGTCATCTGCGTCCCTTCCATCCGCACATCCGTGCCGAGAGAACGGAGCGCCCGGGCGAGCAGCAGGGTGTCTTCGGAAAGCAGAGGATCCCGCAGGACCGATTCCCCTTCGGCCAGGGCGGCGATGACCATCGCCCGCTGCGTGTAACTCTTCGAGCCGGGGACCCGGACCGCGGCGTCCAGTGTTTCCAACGGTTCAATTGCGATCATCTTGCGCCATCCTTTCCATTCCGATCTTGCCTTTGCAGGCTTTCCGACGGTTCCATCCCCTGGGGGTAGGACCCCAGGATCTTGAGCGTCGCCGTCTGCTTTTCCAGATCCTGCAAACATGCCCGGGTCTTCTCCTCTTCGATGTGCCCGACAAAATCGACGAAGAAGAGGTATTCCCACATCCGATCCCGCATCGGACAGGATTCGATCCGGGTCAGGTTGATCCCCGCCTCGGCGAAGGGGGCGAGCGCCCGCTGGAGAGCTCCGGGGACGTGGGGCGTTCCGAACAGGATGGATGTTTTGTCCCTGCCGGTGATTTCGTTGGTACTGCCCGCCTTGGGACCGACGATGAGAAAGCGGGTCGTGTTTGCCGGATTGTCTTCGATCCCCGCTTCAAGGAGATTCAGCCCATAGGTTTCAGCGGCCAGGCGGCTCCCGACGGCCGCCCCCATTTTGTCTTTCAGCACGCGCAGGGCGGCGCCCGCGGTGCTTGCCATCTCGACGAGTGAGACGCCGGGCAGGCGGGTCCGCAGCCATCCCTGACACTGGGCGAGGGCCTGCGGATGGGAATAGATTCTCCGAATATCCGCCGTGTCGCTGCAAACGGAGAGGAGGCAGTGCCGGATGCGGAGAAAAACCTCCGCCCGGATGGAAAGCGGGGTGGAGATCAATCGGTCCAGCGTGGTCTTGACTGAACCTTCGACGGAATTCTCGACGGGAACGATTCCCAACCCCCCATTTTGCTCCCTTTCCACATCGTCGAAGACATCCGGGATCGTGGCCTTCGGTACGGCGATGATGCCGCTTCCGAAGAAGGCCAGCGCCGCCTGGTGGCTGAAGGAGGCCTCCGGTCCCAGGAACGCCACCCGCATCGGCGCCTGGAGCGCGCGGGAGGCGGAGATGATCTCCCGGAAAATACTCCGCAGGGATGTCTCAGGGAGGAGTCCGCCGTTACAATCGGCCAATTGTCGATAAACCATTGCCTCCCGGGAGGAATCGTAGATCTCCCGTCCGGCGCCGAGCTTGGATCTGCCGATCTCGATCGAAACGGCCGCCCGCTCGTTGAGGAGGCGTACGATCTCTCGATCCATGCGTTCGATCTTTTGTCTGAGACTATCGAGGATTTCTGCATTCATTGGCGCAAACCTTCCAGGGTTTCCTTCACGAGTTCCGCCGGGACCCCCCCGTTGACGAACGGGGTTCCCAGTTTCTTGAGGAGGACAAAGTGGACGATCTCCCCCTCCTTTTTCTTATCCCTTGCGATTCGGGAGCGGATGCTGTCCAGGTCCAGGTTCCCGGGGATGCGGTCGGGGAGGCCTGCGGCACGAATGACCGAAACGATTCGCCGGCGGTCGTCTGCCGGCAGGTAATGGAGCCGCTCCGCAAGGGTCGCCGCCGCGACCATGCCGATCGCTACCGATTCGCCGTGGGAAAGCGTATAGCCGGACGCCGCCTCGACGGCATGGCCGACCGTATGGCCGAAGTTCAGTATCCGCCGGAGCCCCAACTCCCGTTCGTCGAGTTCAACGATCCCTTTCTTGATCCGGCAGGCGGCTGTGACGATCCGTTCGAGGAATGAGACCTCTCGAAGGGCACCCGCGGCGGCGGCGGTTTCCAGATCGTCGAGGAGTTCGGGGGACTCGATGGCCCCGTATTTGATCACCTCGGCAAGGCCGCTGCGGAACGATTCGTCGGGAAGCGTCCGCAGGAAGGCGATGTCTATGAAAACCCCCTTCGGCTGGTAGAAGGTTCCCAGCAGATTTTTCCCGGAGGGGGTGTCCACACCGTTTTTCCCGCCGATGCTGCTGTCCGCCTGGGCCAGAAGGGTTGTCGGGATCTGGATTACAGGGATTCCCCGCATGTAGATCGAGGCCACGAAACCGGCCAGGTCGCCGATGACGCCGCCACCCAGGGCGACGAGGGCGGTCTGCCGGTCCGCGCCGAGGGCGGTCAGTTTTTCGGTGACGGCCAGAACGGTCCCGATCACCTTGGAGGCCTCTCCGTGTTCCACCGCGATCCGGTCGACGCGTAGGTCGCACTTTTCCAGGGCCGATTTAACCCTGTCTCCGTGCAGCGCGTCGATCCGGTTGTCCGTGATCATGATATACCTCCCGGCCCAGCCGTTTCTGGCCAGGATCATCCCCATGCGGTCCAGGATCTCTTCGCCGATATGGATCTCATAGGAATGATTTGTCTTCCGGTCGAGATTCACCTTCAGCGTTTTCATGGAAGTCCCCCGATTCCACGGCGCATCACGTCCGCCAGCAGGTTGACCTCGTCCATCAGCCGGTAGAACTGCTCCGGCCGGAGCGACTGGGGACCGTCCGACAGGGCCTTTTCCGGTTCCGGATGGACCTCGACAATGACGCCGTCCGCCCCGACGGCCACAGCCGCCCGCGTGAGCGGGATGACGTATCTCGCATGTCCGGAAGCGTGGCTCGGATCAATGATGACCGGCAGATGGGTCAGTTCCTTGAGCACGGGAACGGCGCTGATGTCGAGCGTGTTCCTCGTTGCCGTCTCGAAGGTGCGGATCCCCCGTTCGCAGAGGATAATCTGCTCGTTTCCCTCGGAGAGGATGTATTCTGCCGACATGAGGAGTTCCTCGATCGTCGTCATCATCCCCCGTTTGAGGAGAACCGGCCTGCGGCTGCGGCCGACCTTCTTGAGCAGCGCGAAGTTCTGCATGTTCCGCGTGCCGATCTGGAGGATATCGCTGTAGGTCTCCACCAGATCGACATCCGTCGTGTTCATCACCTCGGTCACCACGGGCATCCCCATCTTTTCCCCGACCCTCTTGAGGAGCTTCAGTCCCTCCTCTTCCATCCCCTGGAAGCTGTAGGGCGAAGTACGCGGCTTGTAAGCGCCGCCCCGGAGGATCCGCGCCCCCGCCTTCTTGACGACATAGCCGCACTCCATCATCTGTTCATCGCTTTCGACGGAACAGGGGCCGGCCATCACGATGAATTCCCCGCCGCCAATGCGGACGTCGCCGACGCGGACGACCGTGTCGTCCTCCCTGAACTCACGGCTGGCGAGCTTGTAGGGCTTGAGGATCGGGATGACCGTCTCCACGCCGGGGAGAAAGGCCGCCGATTTCAAATGGATCTTGCCCCGGTCATCCCCGATGGCGCCGATGAGCGTCCTCTCGACGCCCTGCGACAGGTGTGGCTTGAAGCCCGCGGAGGAGATCCATTCGGTGACCTGGTCGATCTGTTCCTGTGTTGCATTTTTTTTCAATAGAATGATCATTTTTCACCTCGATTACAATAAAAAGGCCGTGGTCAGCTCGGCGCTGCCACGGCCCAAACAAAAACAAGAAAGCCATGGACAGCACGTTTGCGGTCTGTCCATGGCTTAGTGAATTACGGTTTCAGGTTTCCCTTACATCCTCTTAAGCAACGGGCAGACCGGTGCATAAAAGTAATAAAACCAAAACCCGTAATTGGAACGCTTGATGTTTTCCATTTTCTTCTGCCCGTACGTTGATGATCCCCCGAAGGCTGGAGGGATAAAAGCACATGGGCGGGCGGTTGTCAAGAAAAAAATAATAAATGAAACAGAAAAAAAGAAAACGGCCTTTTGTTCCTTGACATACAAGTTTGTTTGATTATACATGTAAACAAACAAAAAAGGAGTTATCATATCATGGAAGTCGTCAAATCCGTTAAACGCAACGTGCTGTTGAACCCGGGACCGGCGACCACCACCGACACGGTGAAGTATGCCCAGGTGGTGCCGGACATCTGCCCGCGGGAGAAGGAATTCGTGGACATCATGGATGAAATTCGCCGCGAGCTGGTCAAGGTGGTTCACGGCGATCCGAAGAAGCACACGGCCGTGCTCTTTGCCGGCTCCGGGACCGTGGTCCAGGATGTGCTCGTCAATTCCCTGGTGCCCGAAAACAAGAAGATCTGCGTGGTCAACAACGGGTCCTATTCCGCCCGGCTAGTGGAGATCGCCCAGCACTACCACATCCCCTGCGTGGACCTGAAGTTCCCCTCCACCGGACTGCCCGACCTCAAGGCCGTGGGGCAGGCTCTGGACAATGACCGGGATATCGCGGTGGTGGCCACCACCCATCATGAAACCGGCACCGGGGTGCTCAACCCCGTCCGGGAGATCGGGAAGATGGCCCACGATCACGGTTGCGTGTTCATCGCCGACACGATCTCGACCTACGGGCTGCTTCCGATCGATATGGAAAAGGAAAACATCGACTTCTGCATGTCCTCGGCCCAGAAGGGCCTGGCGGCCATGACCGGCGTCTCCTGGACGGTGGGCGGGATCGACGAGATCGTCAAGTCCAAGACCTATCCCACCCGGTCCTACTACTGCAACCTCTTCATGCAGTATGATTTTTTCGAGCGGGTGGGCGAAATGCACTTCACCCCGCCGGTCCAGACCATATACGCCTTGCAGCAGGCCATCCGGGAATACTGGCAGGAGGGGGAGATGCCCCGTTACGAACGGCTGAGCCGGTGCTGGGAAGCCGTTCACAAAGGCATGCAGGAGATCGGGCTGGAATCCGTCATCGACAAAAAGATTCAGAGCAAGCTCGTGGTCACCATCAAGGCCCCCAAGGACGGCAAGTTCGATTTCTTCAAGCTGCATGACTACTGCTACGAGCGGGGTTTCACCATCTATCCGGGCAAGATGTTCGGGCTGGAAACGTTCAGGCTGTGCAACCTCGGCGTCATCACCTGCAAGGACATCGAGGATTTCTTCGTGATCGCCAAGGAGGCGTTCCGGAAGATGGGCTATTCGATTCCCATCGCGTAATCGACCGCGTACGAATCATCCCGGAAGGATCGGCTGGAGGAATGTCCGGGTATTGATCGTCATCAATTTATGCAGGTCGGCGGCGCCGAAGACCTCTCGGAAGGCCTCGAAGTACCCTTCCAGGCTCAGGATCTTGGTCAGAGATGAGACGACGAAGTCTGTGCCGAACAGCAGCCGGTCCCGCACAATGGCGTTGTCGCTCCAGACTTTCCTGACCTGAAACAGTTCGCCGTGCTGCGTATAGCAGGCCAGGTCGGCAAAGATATTCTGATAGTGGGTCATCAAGCCCAGGATCTGCCGGACCCAGTCGGGATTGCCGTTGCCGAAGTGGGCGAAATCAACGCGGAGAGCGGGATGTTTGTCCAAAACCGCCTGCCAGTAGCGGGGAGCCGCATAACCGGCATATTCCCAGTGCGACCCGGGCGGGAAACCCCGGGCGCTGGCGTGGACGGTGATGGGGATCCGGTTTGCGTCACAATAGTCGTACAACTCATCCGGGACATCCTCGGGCAGATATCCCAGCCGGGTATAGAGCTTGATGCCGAAAAAGGGTCCCGTGAGTGTGACCAGCGGTTTGCCGCCGTTCAGTTCGGGGATCCCGCGGATGGCCATATCGACCGCGCCGCACCGGCGGGGATCGACGGCGAAAAAGGGGAACACCGACCCCGCATGGCTTGCCTGAAGATCGATCAGGGCATCGATCTGGTTCCGAAAGCCCCGCGACAGCTCCCATCCGGCGGCGAAACCTCTCATGACTTTCTTTGCTGTCCCCTTGCTTTTCGCATCCCGGAAGATCCGGTCAATCTCCGCGACCGAGACAGCCGCCGCCCGTTCCACGGCCAGCGCGATGACCTGCCGGCGGAACCGTTCGAAGGCCGCTTCACTGGCTTCCCCGTCTTCGGCGGCGCGCAGGCGTTTCCCCCGCAAAGGACGCCCCGCTTGGATCCCCTGCGCGGGCCTGCTCGCGGGAGGTCCGAACATATAGAACATATCCATCATCAGGGGAGCGACGATCAGTTCTGCTGAAGCGGGAAGATCCAATCCCATGCGGCAGGCTTCCGCGATGCTCCGGCAGTTCGCTTCATAGCTGCTCACGGCGGCCCTGATGTCGAGGAACCATTTGACGACATCCACCAGACGGCTCCAGGAAAACGGAGACACGGCGTCCGGTGCGGCCCGGGCGGCGGCTTCGGCATGGGGGTAATTTCCGGTGGCATAGGCCCATCCCATGGCGACCGCCTCTTCGACGACGTACCTCGCGCTGAAAAGATGGCAATGGGCATCGATCGGTTTCGGGGTCATGACGGCCTGATGCAGCCATAAGCTGTCCGCGGCGATACGGTCTTCGCAATGCGGTTCCGCCGCCGTCAATGTTGACGAACTCGTAAAAAGTCGTCAAGGGTCGTCACCCCGGCGAAAGCGGGGGTGACGACTTTTGTAACCATCTGATATCTCTGGACATCAGCCTTCGCCGGTACCGCTCGTTGTGGATTCTCGACTTATGACCAGGCCATCGATGTTGCCCGGTGAATTTTTGACCACAGCGTCAAGTGCGGCATAAGGCGACTCATTGGGCGAGCAGATAATCGGCAATTGCACGGTACAGCGTGCTGACCGCCAGGATGGCGCAGTGGCGTCCTTCCGCAGGTCGGCACTCGCCGGAGCGGATCAACTCGCCCGCGCTGATCGAGAGCGCGTCGGTCACGCTCCGCCCCAACGCCCGCCGCGCGATGGCATGGCCGCATGAGCGTGTGTTGCCGCACCCGTCCGTGTGGTACTTCACCGCTTCAATCACATCGTCCCGAACCACGAGGGTGACCTCCATGGTGTCGCCACAGGGTCCCGAAAGCGTGGCCGCGGCGGTCGGGTCATTTATCCGGCCGAAGTATGGGTCTTCGGCCCCGGGAATCACAAATCCGTTTCTATCACTCATCTGCTTCTCCTGTGTATTGCCTCCTTAAAAACATCAATTCCTGATTCCGGCGACTTCAATATCACAATTACGGAAATAATGACATACATGCAGGAGAAATCACCTCCAATGCGCCCAAAGGGATCAGATACATCCGGTCGCAACCGGGGGCCTTTCCCGGATTTTGAACGGTGTAAAATGACCGGATCCTGCCGGAAATGTCCGCAAGGGGAATCGGCAGTCGATGGGTCATTGGTGCTCGCGGGTCTTGCGGAAGGCGATGTCGGGCCACTCCTCCATGATGAAGCCGAGGCGCCACTCGCTCGCGGCCAGGTAGGTGAGGCGGCCGTCCGCATCGAGCGCCAGATTCGCCCGACACTTTTTCTCGAACTCCGCCAGCCGTTTTTTGTCGTCGCATTCGATCCAGCGGGCCGTGGCGTATTCGATCGGCTCGTAGGAGGCGTCCACGCCGTACTCGGTCTTCAGGCGCGCCATCGTCACGTCGAACTGGAGGACGCCGACCGCGCCGAGGATATAGTCGTTGCCGAAGAGCGGCCGGAAAACCTGGACCGCCCCCTCCTCCGAAAGTTGGACGAGCCCCTTCTGGAGTTGTTTGATCTTGAGTGAGTTCTTCACCCGGACGCGACGGAAGTGCTCCGGAGCAAAGTTGGGGATTCCGGTGAACTGGAGCGGCTCTCCCTCGGTGAAAGTGTCGCCGATCCGGATTGTCCCGTGGTTGTGTATCCCGATGATGTCGCCGGGCCAGGCCTCTTCCACGTTCGTCCGGTCCTGGGCCATGAAGATCGTTGCATTGGAGATCACGATTTCCCGTCCGATCCGGTGGTGGAACGCCTTCATCCCCCGGGTGAATTTTCCCGAGCAGATCCGGAAGAAGGCGATCCGGTCGCGGTGGGCAAGGTCCATGTTTGCCTGGATCTTGAAGACAAATCCGGAGAAGGCCGCCTCCAGCGGCGAGACCGTCCGGCTGGTCGTGGCCCGCGGGGCGGGTGCGGGGGCCATCTCCACGAAGGCGTCGAGGAGTTCCCGAACGCCGAAGTTATTGATCGCACTCCCGAAAAAGACGGGGGTCTGGTTGCCCTTGAGATACTCCCCGTAGCTGAAGGGGCTGGCCGCCCCCTCGATCAGGGCGATCTCGTCGCGGAGCTGCTCCGCCTGGCTCCCCAGAAGTCTCTCCAACTCGGGATCCTCGAGATCGTGGATCGTGATTCCCTGCTCCTTCCGGCTGTCTTTTCCGGAGGTGAACAGGTGAAGCGATTTGCGGTAGAGATTGTAGACCCCCTTGAACTCCTTTCCCATGCCGATCGGCCAGGTGAGTGGAGCGCACTCGATCTGAAGCTTGTCCTCGATGTCGGCGAGGATATCCATCGACGCCATTCCGTCCCGGTCGAGCTTGTTGATGAAGGTCAGGATCGGCGTGTTCCGCATCCGACAAACCTCCATAAGCTTCTCCGTCTGGGGCTCGACCCCCTTGCCGCTGTCGATGACCATCAACGCGCTGTCGACGGCGGTGAGGACCCGGTAGGTGTCCTCGGAAAAGTCCTGGTGGCCGGGGGTGTCCAGCAGGTTGATCTCGAAATCCCGGTAGTGGAACTTCATCACGGAGGTGGTGACGGAGATACCCCGCTCCTTTTCGATAGCCATCCAGTCGCTTGTCGCGTGACGGCCGGCCTTCCGGGCCTTGACGGCACCGGCGAGCTGGATCGCCCCGCCGAAGAGGAGGAGCTTTTCGGTGAGCGTGGTTTTCCCTGCGTCCGGATGGCTGATGATGCCGAAGGTCCGGCGCTGCCCGATTTCCTGCTGCCGGCGGCGGTCCGCCTCGAGGACCGCCGCCGGGACCTGCAGTTCCGGAAGGCCGGCGGATTGGAGACCTGTGATCATTTCCAGTTGCAATTCCATGATGAAAAAAATCCCCAACAGCCTCAAGGCTCCGGGGACCAATACCTGCTAAAAACGCCGACACTGTACGTCATCAGGAGCGGTTTGTCAAGCGAAATCATCTCTTCGTTCCCGGGGGACACGTTACAATCCCTTTGGGCTTCCGGAACAAGCCCCCTCACAGGCGTCGTCTTCAGGCCACACCGTTTCCGGTTCCAAAAAGCGCTTGATAAGTTTCAAAAGTTGCGATAGGAGACCACACGTCGGACGTTATACCGAAGGGTATGGGGGTATGGGCAACGTCGGATATACGGTCCCGGTTCCACATGATAACGCGACAGGGAGCGGCTTCCGCCACCAAACCCGATTCAGCCGTTCGCAGCGGGAGATGGGCGAACCGGACCTCTGAGAACCTATTGAAAAGTTGTTTGCAGGCTGTTTAAAAGCTTGTCCCATACTTTGGATATGGGACAAGCTTTTAAACAGCACACTGGAGGTCAAATATGAAGATCCATGAGTATCAGGCAAAGGAGCTGTTACGCGGCTACGGGATTCCGGTTCCACGCGGGAAGGCGGCGACGACCCCGGAAGAGGCGCGCAGGGCGGCCGAAGAACTCGGGATCAACACGGTCGTCAAGGCGCAGATCCACGCGGGAGGCCGGGGGAAGGGCGGGGGCGTCAAGCCGGCGGCGTCGCCGGAAGAGGCCTTTGCGGCCGCCGGGGCGATCCTCGGGATGCAGCTTGTGACCCACCAGACGGGTCCGGAGGGGAAAAAGGTGCGCAGCGTTCTGGTGGAGGAGGCGTCCGCCGTCCGGAAGGAGCTCTACCTGAGCCTGGTGGTGGACCGCTCCAGAAGCAAGGAGTGTGTGGTGTTCATGGCCTCGGATGCGGGCGGCATGGACATCGAGCAGGTGGCGGCGACGACCCCGGAGAAGATCGTCCGGTGCGCGGTCCATCCCGTCGTGGGGTTCAGTCCGTTCCAGGCTCGCAAGCTCTCCGCCGCGTTGGGACTGGACGCACAGCAGCGTAAACCGTTTGCGGAGATCGTCCGGAATCTGTACCGGTTGTTTCTGGAAAAGGACTGCTCTCTGGTGGAAATCAACCCGCTGGCCGTCACGGAAGACGGTCGGCTGCTCGCCCTCGATACGAAGGTCAATTTTGACGATGACGGGTTGTTCCGCCATCCC
>JAFGRP010000005.1 GCA_016935075.1 Deltaproteobacteria bacterium
AAAACCCTTTGAGAGGTCGCAATGGAGAGAAAAATGACGGGGGGCAACAGGCGGGCGGCGGTCTTTCTGGACCGTGACGGGACGATCAACGAAGAGGTGGGGTATATCGACCGTATGGAGAAACTTCAACTGATCCCCGGCGCCGCCGAAGCGATCCGGTTGATCAACCAAAGCGGGATGAAAACCGTCGTCATCACGAACCAGTCGGGGATCGCCCGCGGGTTTTTTGACGAAGAATTCGTCGAGAAAACCCACGCCTATCTCCGGGATATTCTCCGGGCGGAAGGGGCGTTGATCGACGCCTTCTATTTCTGCCCACACCACCCGAAGGAAGGGCGGGCGGAATATCTCAAAATTTGCGACTGCCGGAAACCCGCGCCGGGAATGCTCCTCCGGGCGGCGAAGGAACTCCGGATTGATCCGAATCACTCCTATATGGTCGGGGATACGCTGTGGGATATCGAGGCAGGGGTACGGGCGGGGACCAGAGGGGTCCTCGTCCGGACGGGGTGCGGAGAGGAATCCGTTGCGGCCCTGGCCGCCGGTCCGGAATCCAGGGACGGCGTAACGATTTTTCCCGCACACATTGCGGCGGACCTGCGGGAGGCCGTGGCCTGGATCATGGAAGACCGGAAGGGAACCGGAAAGATGGGGACATGATGCCGCATCGTGTCCCCGTCGAGAAAGCAGGCGTCCCGGGGAGGACAAAAATCGTCCGGCCGGTCACATCACCGGCGATCTGCTCTCCGCGGTCAAATGGATCATGAGGAACCGCAAACCGTGAACATCCTGATCGTCAAACTAAGCGCCGTCGGCGACGTCATCCACACCCTGCCGTCGCTTGCCGTCCTCCGGCGTTGCTATCCCGACGCGGATATTGCTTGGGTCGTCGAGGAGGCGGCCGCTGATCTGCTTGCAGGCCATCCCGACCTGAACCGGGTGATCGTCTCCGGCCGGAAACGCTGGATCAAAGAACTCCGGCGGGGGCGGATCATCGCGCCTCTTCGGGAGATGATATCATTTATCAGGGATCTCCGCCGCAGGCGTTACGACCTCGTCATCGATTTCCACGGCCTCCTGAAGAGCGCCGTAATCGTTCTCCTCAGCGGTGGAAAGCGAAAGTTGGGCTACAACAGCCTGCAGGAGCTGAGTGGCCTCTTCTACAACGAAAAAATCCCCGAAGAGATGGGGAAGCACGCTGTGGACCGCTACCTCGACTTCGTGCGCCATGTCGCCGGGAAATCGGGGGCGGCCTGTCTTGCGGCGACGCCGGAATTCAGGATCGCCATCGGAGAAAAAGAGCGGCGGCGCACGGAGGCGCTCCTCAAGGAACAAGCCGCAGAGTTTTCGTCGGAAAAAGATGACGATCTCATAATAAGCCGCCAGATTGTTACTCCTGCCCCCGCTTCCGCGAGGGTAAACTCCGCAGAAGTCCAGAACTCTTCATATCCAATGGATTCCCGCTTCCGCGGGAATGACAAAGAATATCAATATCCGCCTTTATCCGAGGTCGTCAATGACAGACCGCGCTTTGTGGCCGTCAATCCGGTGGCCTTCTGGGAGACAAAGCTCTGGGAGGAGGAGAAGTTTGCAGAGCTCTGCGACAGGCTACGGGAAGAACGGGGGATCGGCATTGTTTTAACGGGCGGTGAATCCGCTCCACTTGAACGGATTTGCCGGAAGATGCGAACCAAGGCCGTCAACCTCGGCGGCCGGACGACGCTCCGCGAGCTGGCCTGCATCTATCGGGAAGCAGCCCTGCTCATCACGACCGACTCCGGCCCCATGCACCTCGCGGCGGCGGTGGGAACGCCGGTGGTCGCCCTCTTCGGACCGACCGACCCTGCCCGGACGGGCCCCTGGGGTCCCGGACACCGGATCATCCGGAAGGGGCTCTCCTGCAGCCCCTGCTTCCGGAAGCGTTGCGAAACGCCCCGGTGCATGACGGACATCTCGGTGGAAGAGGTTTTTACGGCTGTGAAAGAAATGCTGGCGGGAAAGGAATAAAGGGGTGAAAGATGGGAATCAGTAAGGAGCTGTTAGAGATATTGGCCTGCCCGAAGTGCAAGGGCGATGTGCATTTGAATCCCGCGGAGGACGGCCTCATCTGCGACCGCTGCCGTCTTCTCTACGAGATCCGGGATGAGATCCCGATCATGCTCATCGACGAGGCGAAACCGATCGATGGGTAGGTGACGCAAAGGGGGCAAGCTAGCGGGAGACCTTTGGAAATCGTGATCCCTCCGTGCGCTGGACATTTTTCGACCCTGCACCTCCTCGCTTCGCTGAGCGGAAAATTAGGGACAGCTCCCTATTTTCCTGCGGCAAAATAGGGAGCTGTCCCCATTTTCCGTAAAGGCGCTACGCTGCGGGGGCAGGGGACCCCGAAAAATCTCCAATGCGCGCTTCCGGGATCCGATGTCCAAGTTACGCAAAGGTCTCACCGGAGGATTTGATCCAGTTCCCTGTCAAAGGCGCCGTAGTCGCTCAGATTGTTATGACCCCCCCCTTCGATCCGGATCAGCCTGTGCGGGGATCGGATCAGCCTCTCCAGCCGGACGCTGTGATCGAAAGGGATAATGTCGTCCTGTGTGCCGTGAAAAAGATAGACGGGGCAGGTGACCTCCCCGATCCAGCGGTCGGTTCTCTGGGGATATTTCAGGAACATCGCGATCAACGGTCTGGGCAGGAAAGGGTAATGATGGGATGCCAGATCGACCAGGCTCAGGAAGGGCGTCTCCAGAATGAGCATCCGGGGTTTTCCCGATCGGGCAACGAAGGTCGCGACACCCGTTCCGATCGATCTTCCGTACACGATGATCCGGCTTTCCGGCCAGGTTTTCGTCAGCATCCGATAGACGGCCAGACCATCGTCCAGCAACTGTTTTTCATTCGTGATATTCCCGGTGCTCTTGCCGAAACCGCGGTAGTCCGGAATCAGGATATCGTAGCCCCTTGAGGTGAAATCCCCGGCCGCGTCGCCCCAGGTCCGCAGACTGCCGGCATTGCCGTGGAAATAAAGGATGACCGCGGGGACAGATTTCAAATCTGTCCCCTTGTTTTTGGCCTTGAAAAGGAGGGCGTTGAGGGCTGCCGCCTCCACGGGCACGGTCACTTCTTCAAAGGGTTCGGAGAAGGCGAAAGGATAATTCGGCGGCAGGATTTCGGGATAGAAGATGAGGCTCTCCTGGCTGCAACCCATGAAAATGGAGCATAAACAAACGGCGCTTATGGGTGACAGAAGGTTATTCATGTTTATCTACCGGAAGCGATCATTCAAACAGCCCTGACTTTACCCGCGAATTGTTCTCAAAATCCTGTTGTCATGTTGATTTTGACAGCTATGATACCTGACTTTCAGTGGATGTCAATTTCTTGTCGGTATCTCTATCGGTTCCCGTCCGGAGCCGAAACGGCACAGCGGGAGGGGTGGTATTTGAAAACTGCAATACACCATGATCATCCAAAACATTGCCGTAAGATTGGGGAAAAATATTATCTATTGGTCAATTGGTTAACATGCTGAATCATATTATTTATGATTATATGGGTCATCCTGCAGCAATGTTTAGCAGCAGTGTGATTATATCAATAATATAATTGATATAATTTTAGATTACGAAGGGAGAAATAATTTAGAATCATAAAAAATATTTCTCTTGACAGATGGAAAAACACCGCGATAATGAATTGGCCATACGGTTAAATATTCCATAAAAAGAAGGTCTCTTCATGTCCACCCGGGAAAAAATCATTCAGGCCGCGGACAGACTGTTCGGTGAAGTTGGATT
>JAFGRP010000075.1 GCA_016935075.1 Deltaproteobacteria bacterium
CAGCCGATGTGGCTGGGTGACTCCGTTTATTTCCTGAGCGACAGAAACGGCGAATTCAACCTCTTCTCCTATGATGTCAATCGTAAGAAGATCGAGCAGTTGACCGGGTTCAGCGATTTCCCGGTGATCAACGCCTCGGCCGGGCCTGGAAAAATCATAGTCGAACAGGCCGGTTCCCTTCATTTGTATGATATTCCGAGTAAATCGGCCACGAAGCTGACCATCGGCATCGCCGCCGACCTTCTCGAATTGCGCCCCCGCTATGTGAAAGGCGGCGCCTACATCCGCAGTGCCGATATTTCACCATCCGGAGCACGGGTCGTATTCGATTTCCGCGGTGACATCGTTACCGTTCCTGCGGAAAAGGGAGATCCCCGCAACTTGTCACTTACTCCCGGCGTTCACGAGACATATCCCTCCTGGTCGCCCGATGGAAAATCGATCGCCTATTTTTCCGATGAATCGGGGGAGGTTCAACTTCATGTCCAGCCCCAGGACGGCCGGGGCAAAGTCCGCAAATATGCCCTGTCCGGTACGGGATTCTACGCTTATCCCCGCTGGTCTCCCGATGGGAAGAAGATCACCTTCGTAGACAACGGTCGCAATTTTTATCTGATCGAGATCGAATCGGGAACGGTCAAGCGGATTGCCGGAGATGAGATTTACATCCCCGGAGCATTCCGAGGACTTCACGGAGACTGGTCCGCCGATTCGCAATGGATCGCATACACTACAGTTCTGCCGACTCAATTCCGCAGGGTTTTTCTCTATTCCGTCAAGGAGGACAAGTCATACCCCCTGACCGACGGCCTGAGTGACGCCACCGAACCGGTATTCGACAAGGGGGGCAAGTGCCTTTATTTTTTCGCTTCCACCGACGCCGGTCCCGTTGTCAACTGGTTCGACCAGTCGAGCCACGACATGAGATCCACCAATGCCGTTTACCTGGTTACCCTGCAGAAAGAAACACCGTCGCCGCTGGCACGTGAGAGCGACGAGGAAAAGGGGAAGGAAGAGACAAAAGAAGCGGGAAAGGGGAGTGAAAAAGGAGAGGTGAAAGGAGCACAAAAAGCGAAACCGGTATTGAAGATTGATTTCGATGGGATCACGGACCGGATCATTGATATTCCGGTCCGGGCCGGAAATTATTTCCAGCTCGGTTGCGGCAAAGAGGGGGAGATCCTCTATGTCACTTCCTCGTGGGACGCTCCCGGCAAAAGTACTCTGTGTAAATTCGACCTGAAGAGTCGAAAGAGCAGCGAAGTGATGGACCTGGACCAGTATATCCTCTCCTCAAACGGTAAAAAAATGCTCTACCGGAAGGGGAGGACCTGGGGCATCTGTGATGCCGGAGCAAAGGCCGAAGCGGGCAAGGGTATGATCAATCCTGACAATATCCAGGTTCGAATCGAGCCCCAAAAGGAATGGCCGCAGATCTTCGACGAGGCCTGGAGGATCAACCGTGATTACTTTTATGATCCCGGCATGCACGGCGCCGATTGGCAGGCGATGAAGGAGAAGTACTCCCGGTTTTTACCGCACCTTTCATGTCGCAGCGATCTCAATACATTGATCCAGTGGATGTGCAGCGAAGTTTCCGTGGGTCATCACCGGGTCGGCGGCGGAGAACGGCTCAATCCTCCCAAACAAGTGCCGGGAGGCTTGTTGGGCGCCGATTACGAGATCAGTCGCGGGCGCTACCGCTTCAGGAAAATATACGGCGGACTCAACTGGAACCCCCGGTTGCGCTCTCCCTTGACCGAACCGGGGATCAACGCCCGCGCGGGCGAGTATATCCTCGCTGTAAACGGAATGGAGATCACGGCTTCCGACAATTTGTTCCGTTTCTTTGAAAACATGGCCGACAAGAATGTCGATCTGACCATCGGGCCCGATCCCGAGGGAAAAGGCGCCCGCACTGTACGCGTGGTGCCTGTCGGTAATGAAGCGGCGTTGCGCAACCGCGATTGGGTGGAGGGCAATCTCCGTTATGTGGAGAAGGCCACCAACGGGCGCGTGGCCTATGTGTATGTGCCCAACACCACCGTACAGGGTCATGAATACTTCAAACGGTATTTCTTCCCTCAGGCGGACAGGGAGGCGATCATCATCGACGAGCGATTCAACGGAGGGGGGCTGATTGCCGATTACTACATCGATATCCTGAAACGGCCGTATCAATCCTATTGGAACATGCGCTATTGCAGGGATCTGAAAACGCCGAGCGCTTCAATCCAGGGACCCAAGGTGATGCTGATCAACGAGACGGCGGGATCGGGCGGCGACATGCTCCCCTGGATGTTCCGGAAATTCAAGGTCGGCACCATGGTAGGCAAGGCGACTTGGGGAGGATTGGTCGGAACCTTGGGGTATCCCCTGCTGCTTGACGGCGGCTTTGTCACGGCTCCCAATGTCGCCATCTGGACCGAGGAGGGATTCGTCGTGGAAAATGTCGGCGTGTCGCCCGATATCGAGGTGGAACAGTGGCCCGCCGAGGTCATCGCCGGGAAAGACCCCCAGCTCGAAAAAGCGATCGAGGTCGCTTTACGCCAGCTGGATGCGAATCCGGTCAAGAAATCCAAACGCCCTCCTTACCCGGTAAGGGTACGGAAGTAGGTCTATCGTACCCGGTATATTACAACTTCTTCACCCAGCCGCGGGTGTCGGGGTGTTCGCCGAACTGGATGCCGCAGAGCATGTCGTAGAATCTTCGCGCCCAGGGACCTTCGGGATCGGGGAAGGGGATATCGAGTCCCTTGTACCCGAGGCGGCCCACGGGAGTGATGATGGCGGCGGTTCCGGCGCAGAAGGCTTCGCTGACCCGGCCGTTTCCGACTCCTTCCATGATCTCATCAATGGTGATCCTCCGCTCCTCGGCGGTGATTCCTAGATCGGAAGCCATTTCCAGTACCGATTTTCGGGTGATGCCGTGAAGGATGCTCCCCGTCAGGGCCGGCGTGGAGAGTTTGCCATCGATGACAAAAAAGATGTTCATCGCTCCCCCTTCTTCAACATATCTGTGCTCCTTGGCGTCGAGCCAGAGGACCTGGTCGTATCCGTTTTCCTTGGCGATGCGGCCCCCCATCAGGCTGGCGGCATAGTTGCCGCCGGTTTTCGCTTCACCGGTGCCCCCTTCCACGGCGCGGGAAAAGGTGTCGGAAACCCAGAGGTTGATGGGGCTGAATCCCTTGGGGAAGTACGGGCCCACGGGTGAGAGGAGGATAAAAAAGAGATACTCGGCCGATGGCTTGACGCCGAGCGCCGCCTCCGTGCCGATCACGGTCGGCCGGATATAGAGAGAAGTCCCCTTGGCCCGGGGGATCCAGCGCTCCTCGATCTTGACCAGTTCGAAGAGTGCTTCCTGGTAGATTTCCTCCGGAACTTCCGCCATGCACATCCGCTGCAACGAGCGGCGGAACCTGCGGGCGTTCTCTTCGGGCCGGAACAGGAGAGTTTCCCCGTTCGGAGATTTATAGGCCTTCTGTCCTTCGAAGACCTCCTGGCAGTAATGAAAAATATTGGCGGCGGGATGGAGAGAGAGCGGTTCCAGAGGTTTGATCTCCGGATCATGCCAGCCATCTTCGGGGTTGAAGGGCATGGCGAACCAGTGATCGGTAAACATCTTGCCGAATTGCAATTTCATGGGATCTTCATACAAAGGTTTCCGTTTTTCCTGGGGCAGAATCGTTCGTTTAATCTCCATGATACCTCCTGGGATGATTGGTGAGCGGATGGCTCGGGATGATAATAATGTCGTCTTCTTTTTCGGAAGATCGGTCATTCATTTTTCCTTATACCTGTTTTCCCGGCTCAAGTCAAGCGAACTGCAACTGCCGTCACCCCATTTTTTCATGAGGCGAACTCCATTTCAAGTACAGCAAGGGAAGTCCTGGCAAACAGAGGAGCCAAGAGGGG
>JAFGRP010000076.1 GCA_016935075.1 Deltaproteobacteria bacterium
AAACGCGAGCGACAGGGCGCGGCTGTGATCCTTGGACAGGCGTACGGCCGAGACGTAGAGCATGGCGACCGGACCGGGCATCGCCAACGCAGCCCCCATCGCACCGGAAAGCGCACCCATGAACAGCGCGATCGCAACCGAGGGCCGATGGACATCCGTGCCGCGGCCGGTTTGAACGTTACTGCGGCGTTCCCGAGCCAGCAGCGCCAGGGCGAAGACCATGATGACGATCCCGGTCGCGAGTTTGAGCCCGGCCACATCGGCATGGCAAAACAGAGCGAGGCCGATCGGAAATCCTGCGATGCTGCCTGCGCAAAGAAGCATGAGCAGCCTTCGCGGCGCGTGTGTCCAGGTGTACGCAGCAACGAACGCCGAGACGGTGAGATTGAGGACAGCGAGCACCGGTATGGCGCCGGTCGAATCCATGACCACCAGGAACAGCGGGGCTGCAAGAATGGCGAAGCCGAAACCCAGTGCGGCTTGTACCAGCGAACCTGCGAACGTGATCGCGGCGAGAACGGCGAGACCCGTCAGTTCCATGCTTCGCTCACTGCCAACGCTTCTGCCTGCGCCTTCATCCGCGCCGCCTCACTTTCTGATAAGAACTTGCTTTTGGGGCGGTTCGACAATACGGAAAGAGCTCTTGTATGTCAAGAAAATGATACCACAACAGAGTAATTTTGGGTGTGCAAAGCAAGCTTGGGCGAGGAGGAAGATATGACGTAACGAAACTGAAACTTCGCGCAGGAGCCCGGGGAGTAACCAATCTTCCCCGGCAAAGCCGGCCGGCAGCCGGAACCGAGTCTTGCGTGGCACCGGGGCGACTCGGGCTGCGAAGTGTAGACAGGAAGCAGACAGGCCGCGTGATAGAGCCCTGCGCCGGTCCCGTCCCTGAACGGGCTCAAACGGACCGCCTACCCGCGGCCGGCTCAACCCGAGATCACTCTCGGGTCCTCGTAGCCAACAGGTTGCTCGCAAACAGCCCGATGGGGCGGTAGACCGCATGGGCAAATTTGGTAAAGGGAAGAAGCACGACAACTTCCATCCCGAGGATGACGTGGATCATGAAAACGAGGTACATCCACGCCGGACCCTGTGGAAGATAGACTCCGATTTCCACGACAAAGCCGGTGATCCCGGTCAACAACAGAAGCCACAAGAACAGCCAGTCCGAGTGCAGAGTATGGGTGAAGTACTTTTCCGGCCGCCGTAGTCGCTGGACAATGGCCACTGCCACACCGTAGGTCATAAAGATCCCGGCAACTGTTCCGAGTAGACGTGGCGGGTACCAGAGAGGATGGGCCTGGCCCGGCGCCTTGCCCGCCACGAAGACCAGAAGGTAATCGATGCCCGTGGCTACGGCGAGGCCGATAAATCCCCACATGATGCACAGATGAACGAAGCGTCGACCCACATACCACGGTAACCTCGGTTCTTCTTCGCAATCACCGAGTCTCTTTTGGGCGGCGATCTCCGTGACGGTCGTAACCGCGGCGCGACCAATACGGGCGAGCCAGCGGGGTTTGGCCTCATCCTGAACTTCGGCCCTCTGATCGTGACGCATGATATTGCGCACCAACCGTAAGATTCCAACGATCATGGCGAGGGCTGCGACGCTGCTCACTATCAATCCCGTATCGTGCACGAGGTTGAGGCTGAGGAATTGAAACAATTCGGGAGAAGCCGGCACCATGGGGCCGGCCCCGGAGAGCAACAAGAGAGTGAAAAAGGCGCTCAGAGCTGTCATGAAGATTGCCGCGAACATTTTCGAGGAGTACAGGAGGCGGGCAATACCAGTGGGGTCGCAGGAAGCGATCGCGTATCGCCGAGCGGCAGCCATGAATTCGCCGGGCTCAGCTTGCCGCGGGCACGTATCCGAGCATTCGCCGCAGTAGTAGCACAGCCACATTTCCTTGCCGGCGAGCATGCGGTCCCGAGCGCCGATTTGTCCGTATCGAATGACCTTTCTGGGGAAGCTGTCGTTTCCCGTAGACAGCGGGCACACAGCGGTGCAGTTTCCACAATTGAAACAGGCGGAAATATCGAATGCGCCGAATTTTGAGAGCGTGCCCAAGAACGCCGGCTCGACTCGAGTGCTCACGATGGCTTCTCCTCTTTGGGTTTCAGAGCGTATTCCACGTAGCCGTCCCTATCCTCGCCTTCGATGACCTCTCCATACTTCTTGAGCGACATCAGGTGCCAGAAGAGGGTTTCGATCGGGATCTGGGTGGACTCGAAAAGCTCGGGAACAATGCGGGACCGCTCCATGAGTGCATTCCTGATCTGCTTCTTGATCTTCGCATGCTCTCGGCTCAGCTCCTGAATCGCTTTGGGGGCCCCGCCGATTCGATCGCGTAGAACGTGGCTGCTTGGCTTCTTCTTCGACTTCTGCGTGTCCTTGGCTTTGTCCCCGTTCATTCCCACCGCCCGTTCATGCGACGTCAGCCGCGATGGCATCGACCATCGCGTCGAATTGATCCAGTTCCCAACCTGCCACCTGCAAGGCTCTGTGTGAACACACGGCGACACACATACCGCAACCGTAGCACATGGCGTTGTTGACCTCAGCGACCTTCTTCTTCTCCCCGTCAATTTCTTTTTCGATCAAGGAGATCGCATGCATGGGCCGGCATTCGTCGACGCACACGGCGCCGCAGTCTGTACCGCCCGTACATGCTGATGAATCCACCAACGCCTTGAAAGGATCTATTTCGATATACCCCTTGGTCAAGAGTGCGGACGCTTTCACGGCGGCAGCCGATGCCGCTGCGGTGCACTCACCGATATCCATGGGAGCTTGGCACGTACCGGCTATCAGCACTCCCCCCACGGCCAGCTCAACAGGGCGGAGCTTGGGATGCACCTCTTGCAGAAACCGGTCAGCGCTGCGCGGCAATTTCAACATATCCACCACAGCACTGATGTCTCGCGGCAACATGCCTGAAGAGAGAACCACCAAGTCGGCTGGAACCTCAAGCTCTTCTCCGAAGGTCAAGGTGTCCTTCACCTTGACGATCAGCGGGGCGCCTTTTTCGTCGGCCGATTTCCCGACCACTGGCGGCGCCTCAGGAATCCAGCGGAAAAAGAGCACACCGAGCTTGGAGGCCTTCTCGTAGTAATCCTCATGACCGCGACCATACGTCCGAATATCTTGATAGAAGTCATAGACATTTACGTCGGGACAACGCTCTTTGATCTCGCAGGCCGCCTGCAACGTAGCCGTACAACAAACGCGGGAGCAATAATCATTGACCTTGCCGTCCGGCCCGGGCTTGTGAATTCCATCAACCTGCCGGCTTCCTACGCAGTGGATCAGGCACACATGCTCAACGCGGCGGCCGTTGATTCGAAGCTCTCCCTGGGTCGGCCCTTCCTTGTCCATGAGACGAATGAGCTGGGGCAGAGTCACCACTTCGGGGTACTGAGCGTATCCATACTCGCCTTGAGACGGCTCGTAGTGGTCGAAGCCTGTGGCAAGAACAATGGTTCCGGAATCCACAGAGATGTCCTTCGGCTCCTCCGTCAGTGAAATGCCTTTGCCCTCGGTTCGCTCTACACACTTCCCGCACTTGGTGCAACTTTTCCAGTCGATGGCGGGAATAGGGGGGTAGCACCCCTGGTACGGAAGAAAGATGGCCCTGCGTTTGCTCAGGTTGTAATCAAACTCGTTGCGGAGTGTCTCCGGGCAGACATCGATGACCGCGTTTGTCTGTGCCGGATCAAACTCCTCTGTAAATCCGCGAGGATGCAAGCGTACGTCCAGATGGAACGCCCCAATGTAACCTGACGCGCCCAGTAGTTCGGCGCCTGTATGGAGGACAATGTTGGGATCGCCCGTGATTTCCTTGATCAGCTCAGAAAGAAGAGCACGTGCGTTGTCGCCAGTGGGGTAGACCTTGTCGAGTTGCGCCATCCGGCCGCCGAGAAACGGTGAGCGTTCAAGCAGGGTGACCGCCAGCCCACGGCGAGAGAGGTCACGGGCTGCACGCAACCCGCTGACACCGCCGCCAACGACCGCTACTCGCCCTACAGCGTCAACATGAATGTGTTTGAGAGCCCTCAGCCTCCGCGCCTTTCCCACTGCCGCCGCCACCAATCGAATGGCTTTGTCCGTGGCGCCGGCCGGATCCGACTTGGCGCACCAACTGACTTGCTCGCGTATGTTGGCGTGCTCATACAGAAAGGGATTCAGACCCGCACGCGACAACGCACCGCGAAAAGTCACCTCGTGCAGGCTCGGAGAGCACGCAGCGACGACCACGCGGTTGAGCTGTTCCTGCCTGATGTCTTCAACAACCAGATTCTGCCCCGGGTCAGAGCACATGAACATGTTGCGCCGGGCGATCACCACGTCCGGCAGTTTGGCGGCGGCCTGGACAACCTTCTCTACGTCCACGACATCGGAGATGTTTCCTCCGCAGTGACAGATGTAGACACCTATCCGAGCAGACTGTTCATTTGCGTTTTGTCTGGCGTCGGTGCCTTGTGAGCTCATCGGGTTGTTACTCCGCTCTCGTGCAGGTATACGGAGGCCTCCATGGCGGCAGCGCCCGCCTCCACAATGGAGTCAGGTATGTCTTTGGGGCCGGAGGCGGCGCCAGCGACAAAGATGCCTTGCTCTTTGGTGCGACACGGTGCGAGCTTTGGTTGTGTGCACGAAAGAAATCCATCGTCCGCCGTGTCGATGCTGAGAACGCCCGCCGGATTCCAAGCCGGAACAATCCCCGGGGAGAGAACCACCATGTCGTATTTTCGCTCTTCAACTTGGCCGTTCTCTTCGATCATCTCCACACGAACGATGGGATTGCGGTTCCCGTCCTCGGTGATTTTGGCAACCTTGGCCTTGACGAACGCGATGCCCATGGCCTTGGCGTTCTGGTAGAATTGCTCAAAACCCTTGCCAAATGCGCGGATGTCCATGTAGTAAACGGTGATCTCGATCATAGGCAACGCGCCCGAAAGCAACATGGCCTGCTTGATGGCGTACATACAGCAGACGCGCGAGCAGTAGGGTATGCCTAAACTCCGGTCGCGGGAGCCCGCGCATTGCACGTAGGCAACGGTATCCGGTATCTTCCCGTCCGAGGGGCGCAGCACCCTGCCGTAGGGGCCATGAGGCGCCAGCAGGCGCTCCGTTTGAAGGGCTGTCACCACATTCGGAAGCATGCCTTTGCCGTATTGCTTTTTGGCGGCAGAAGAGAGTTCGTACCCGGTAGCGACGACAATCGCACCGACCTCAATCGCCTGCTCTTCGGGCTCCTGCAGAAAATCGATGCACCCTGTGGGGCAGACACGCTCGCAAGCGGCGCACAAGATGCAATGATCCAAATCCACCAGTGCCACTTGGGGGATCGCGTTGGAGAAAGGTACATAGATGGCCTTGCGTGCGCCCAGTTCCCCCTCGAATTCATGGGGAATATCGACCGGGCACACGTACTCGCACAGTCGACAGCCGGTGCAATCCGCCTCCCGAACATACCTGGGCCTCTTCAAGACACTGGCCTTGAATCCCTTGCCTGCGCGCTCGATCTTCTTTACCTCGGTATACGTCATGATCGTGATATTGTCGTGATGCGCTGCCGCGGCCATCTTGGGCGTACAGATGCAGCTCGCGCAGTCCAAGGTGGGAAAGACCTTGCTGAGAACAATCATTTTCCCGCCGATGCTCGCTTCCCGCTCGACGATGAGGACTTGAAATCCCTGGTCAGCCATATCTATGGCCGCCTGCATACCGGCAATTCCGCCGCCAATAACCAGGGCGTCATATTTCTGCTTTGTCATGTCGGACCTGCCAGGAGCTGATTCAGCTGCCGGATCTCTTTGACAAACGGCTTGACACAAACGGTGCAGATTGCACAGATTCTCAAGCGGTTGATGTCCATTCCCCGTTCCTTCATAAGCCGATGAACCTCGGCAATCCGCTGCGTAAAGCGACTGTAAGCACCGGGATACGGGCACTCATGTCCGCAGGTCATCACGATGATGCCGCCGATTCCCCGCTCGAAACAGCGGAGATAGAAGCTTTCGGGGAAAATGACCGGGGCTGGCACTCGCATGATGTAGGCATTGGTCGGATAATCCACGTGGTTCCGCCCCGTACTGTCCGCACCGGGGTAGGCACATGCAATCGTGGCTATAATAAGTATTTTAGGCCGCTTTGCTTGCTGAGGGGCAACCATGGCAATCCTCCTCCAAGTCACGAGGCCTGCAAGAATGCATATGGCCTGTTTTCCGCTCGGTACATGGCTCGAAATGCGAATATGGGTAGACTTGGCTCGGTCTCACTTCTTTCGTTTCAGAAATAGCCTTTCGTAACCATCGGCCGAAACGGCTCCGAGGAATTCATGCCCCACTTTCTCCGCCCATCTGGGAAGGTCGTTTTTCGTGGAGGCGTCGCCGGATTGCACCTCGGTGATCTGACCGACATGTATCATGCCAATCGCCTTTTTGGCCTCGAGAAGCGGGCCGGGACACGACATCCCACGCGCATCCACCACCTTGCTAACCACAACACTCGAAAGATTGAAATCAGGCATTACAGTTCTCCTTTCCCAATGTAAAATATTACGCAAAGGTTAAAACAACGTCGGCCTCTTCAGCGCCGGAGACGAACTCGGCCACACCTCCGCATTGTACTCCGTCGATGAGGTCTGATTCCATGCAACCAACGATAGAAAAAGCAGCCGAGCAGGCAATCATTCTGGCGCCGCCCTCCCGCATGATCTTGATGAACTCCGGCAAGGTCTTGGGCGCGCCCTCCAGCTTGATCTTCTCCGCTCCGCCTTTTTTTACGATGTTCAGACCATTCATGGTGAAAAACAGGTTGAGCTCCATGTCCAGTGCCAAAGCACCCGAGCCCAGCATGAACGGGGGAAACGCCTTTTGAGGTTCATCAGATCCGCAGAAAATCCACATCTTCTTGGCCATCATCTTTCTCCTTCCCTGTTTGAGGACTCAGTCAGCCAAAACCTTCTTTCCGTCCTGTCGGGACTCAGCAACCCGCCCCTTTCGCACAACTCGCGGTGGTACGCCTGTGTCTGGTCATTTTCCGCCCTCGGCTTGGGCGCCGTCAGCCTTTACACTCAGCTCAACCATCCGTTTTTTTAGCGATGTCCTTCGGCCGGGCACATCCGGCCTGCACTGCCCTATCGGCGTGAGGTGCATGCACGCCCGTCTCTAAATGGACCCCCCGTCCGGTTGAACCGGAAATCACGGATTTCCGTTTGCGCCGGGCGCTGATGGCTGATTGGGCACATCCGGAAAAGTGCTTTTCCGGATGTGCCCTCCCTGCGATTCCAGGCCGAGCAGTCGGGCCACTTCCTCTTTCAACTGGGACAGGGGCAACGGTTTCGAAAAGCATGTGTCCGCTCCGGATTCCTTCATTTTTTTGAATTTCTCCTCGTCCAGGTATGCGGAAAGGACGATAACCTTGATGTCGCGGGTCTCGGGATTGCTCTTGATCTTTTGGCAGACTTCATAGCCTTTGATATAGGGCATCATGATGTCGAGAATCAGGAGATGGGGCTTGAAGCGGTTCACCTGAAGACCGGCCTCGAAGCCGTCCGCTGCGGATATCACTTCATAGCCGTGCTCGTCCTCCTTGAGTGCCTGGATAATGGTTTCGACGATGATGGGGTCGTCGTCCACGACGAGAATCCGGTTTTTTACATCACCGGGTTCCTCGTCAGGGATGGGTATCCCCTGTGCCCGCATGAAGGCATGCAGGTCCGGCTTTCGGATTCTCCGGTGGCCGCCTACAGTCTTGTAGGCTTTGATGTGGCCGGACTCGGTCCAGTTGATGATGGTCTTGGGTGACACGTTGCAGTATTTGCTTGCCTTGTATACGGTCAGGATATCTTCCATGCTACGGTTCCTCTGCAATCCGGGCGATTTGAAAAGACACTTATTACAATTATTATAGTTTGTCAATATTTTTTTTGCCATTTAGAAAATATTTTTTAATATAATAACTATAAAATCTGTATTTCATGGAAGTTATAGCACTTTTTGAGACTCGGCCGATAACCGCAACGACGGCGCAGCCTGCAAGGGGGCTTTTGAATACCCCCGGGCTCAAGTGTGACGGATCGTAAAAAGTCGTTACCCCGGTGAAAACCGGGGTCCAGAGGGTTTATAAATGTTTGAATACACTGGATTCCAGCTCGCGCCCCGTTTCACGGGGCTTGGCCGGGATGACAAATTCTGATACAGGCTCAAGAGGAGTGTAAAACGATCTAAATGCAGGAGGTTATGACCATCTTCGGCAAAAAGTACGGCGGAATCAGTTGATTCTCTTTCTCTTGCGGAAAAGTTATGGAAGGGGGGCAGCGGTATCCGACTGAGGCAGCACGATGGTGAAGGTGGTCCCGGAGCCCGGTTTGCTTTCCACGCGGATGTCGCCACCGTGCTCCTTGATAAAGCCATAGCAGACCGAAAGTCCCAGTCCGACCCTCTTTATATTGTCCTTCGTGGTAAAAAAGGCGTCAAAGATCTTGTTCAAATGCTCCTTTTTGATACCCACGCCCGTATCCGAAAACACGATATGGATCTCGCGGTCCACGGCTCGGGTCGCCACGTTCAGGGTTCCGCCTTCAGGCATGGCATCCCGTGCATTGGAAACGATATTCAGGAAGACTTGCCGAAGTTGGTTTCGAGACGCGTAAACAGGATGGAGCTCATCGGTAAACGAAGCAGAAACGTGGATGCTTCGCTCCCGGAGCTGCTTTTCAAGCAAAAGCAGTATTTCGTCCACGAGCGTGTTGATGTCCGTGATCTGCCGCGCCTCTTCATCCGGCTTTGAAAATGAAAGCATCTTGCGGAGCATGTCCGAAAGTCGAACGGTTTCAGAAAGCGCCATTTCCAGGATCTTTCGGCGCTTGTTCCCGGGCGGTATCTCGGTTTTCATCAATTCCAGGGTATTCATGATCCCGTAAATGGGGTTGTTCAATTCGTGGGCGATCCGCGACGTCAAACGGCCCATGGCTGCAAGTTTTTCGGACTGGAGAAGCTGCTCCTGGATCTCTCTGAGCTTTTTTTCCATGGCAAGGCGTTCCCCCAGGTCTATGAATACACCCACGGAGCCCGCTTCCTCGCCGTTTTCGCCATGAATGATGGATGCAGAGAAACTGCCCTCGATGATTTTCCCGTCCCGTCGCACGAAAACCATGGGGTAGGATCGCAATCGACCGACACCGCCGTATTCCGGGCTCCGCATCATTTTCATCAATTTTTGGGCCTCGCCTTCCCGGTAGATCTCGGAGATGTGCATCTTGCCGACGACGTCTTTCACCTTGTAACCAAGGATCTCCTCCGCGCCCCGGTTCCAAATGATCACATTGCCTTTCATATCCGTGGCCATGATGGCATTGGGCGAACTCTGGATGAACTTGTTGAGGAAGTCATAGGCCCCGCTGAGCTTCCTTTCCATTTGCTTCCTCTGGGTCTGATCCACATTGATGCCTTCATAGCCGAGTACCTTTCCGTCC
Source organism: Deltaproteobacteria bacterium (assembly GCA_016935075.1). Classification (GTDB taxonomy): domain Bacteria; phylum Desulfobacterota; class Syntrophia; order Syntrophales; family UBA5619; genus UBA5619. The sequence goes on from JAFGRP010000076.1 coordinate 9,486, forward strand.
TGATCATAGCGGACGTGACCGGTGTGCAGGACCGGAATGGGCTTCCCGTCTCTGCGTTTGAATTCAATCTCGTAATCGATGACCTGTCCGTTCCTCTCGATCATCTCCTGAAATTTCGTCCGGTCTTCGGGCCTTACATACAGGTCCTTGGCGATGTCGATCCTCAGGAATTCATCCTTGTCTTCGTAGTCCAGCATTTTGAGCAGCGCTCGATTCGCATTTAAGAATTTTCCTTCTTTGCTGCTGACATACACCCCCACTCCAACGTGCTCGAACAACCGCCTGTAGTCTACCTCCGATGCCCGAAGCTCCTGTTCCCGCCGCTTTCTCCCCGTGATGTCCCTGTAGATGCTGAGCTTGGCCACAGTGCCGTCCGCGTTTTTCAGCGGCAGTTCCAGGATGTCAAAGGTCTTATCCACATGGCTGATATACACCTCTTCCTGCATTTTTCCCCCGGCAAATACCTCATCCGCCCGGCACCACTCGCATTTCTCATCCCGGTGGGTGATCACCCGGTAGCACTTCCCTCCCACTCCCTCGCCGAAATGCCGGATCATGGCCCGGTTCATATATTTGACCGTGAAGTCATCCCTGACTAGATAAATCCCATCCTCCATGGTATCGAGGATGTAAGTCAACTGTTTGATTTCCTTTTCCATTATGTTGCCTTTGCTGCTGCGGGTTTTTCGTGGAAGTTTTTACCCTTCATTTTAAGAGAATATCAGAAATAGGCAAGAAAAGAGAAGCGCGCGGTTTTTTGCGCGTCCTACTTAATGCCTTTGTTCGGCGTTCTTTAAAGCTTCCAAGGCTTCAGCGTCGGCCAAATCTTTTGTCCTGCGGGTCGTTCTCTTGTTGAGAATCAGATCGTCGATGGAAGGGATGCGGACTTCAATTCCCTCGATGTCTACTGAGATTGAATTTTGGTATGCAGGCTCAAACAGAAGACCGGATGCTCCGGTGATGATGTCAATTCGTCTTGGAGCGACGCCAATCTGAAAAATGGTTCCATCCTTCAAAAGTTCTTCCTTAGTCAGATTGTGCAACGGGACACCGAAACGGCTCAATGCTCGTAAGACCGCATCGGCATTTTCAGAGGAAGGCATGACCCAAATATCAATATCCATTGTGGCGCGGGGATAACCATGGGCAGCAAGCGCGTATGCCCCAACGAGAATAAATCTAACATTCTCGTCGGATAAGGCAAGTAACATGTCTTTGTAGTCTTCGTTCAGCATTGTGCTTCACGCTCAGGGATGCAATTTCTCGGGTCAACGGCCAGACGAGACGAATACGTTCTTCCGGTGTGCCGGGGACGTAATCGTCATTTCGATAATCCGTCATTCGAAGTACGACTGTATGTATTTTGTTCATATTTTTAAAATACCATTTCCCCAATGTAAAATCAATATGATAGTTACATCAGGCGTATGACCTGCGGCTTGCCGCAGGGAACATAATGCCGGGTTTCCTGGCAATCCGCATAGAAAGATCTTATACCGGAATAGGGTCTCCAGTTTTTTCAGCTCCAGGAGTGGGGCGACGCGGAGCATTCCTTTTCCGCAGAAGCAGCCGTCCGTGATCAGGATGTGGCAGTGAGCGTTGAAGCCGAGAAGATCGCCGAAGGTCCGGATGGCGATGACCGCGCCTGGGACGGAATTCTTTTCGTGAGCGATCCCCTGAAGGAAGTCTTTCAAAGATTCCCAGGCGCAACGGCTCAGATCGTGCAGAGGCTTTCGATCATAGAGAGAGTACCGGCGCAGGATCTTTGGGATGCTGAAGACGAAATGCCGGTGGGGGACCCTTTTCAACACATTCGCGCATAACCATTCCCCGAATTCCACCACCCGCTTCTGACGGCAGGAGGGGCAAAACCAGTGATGTACAATGAATCCGAAGAAAAGCAGGCGAAACCAATACACCGCGCCCAGCTTGTTCTGAAAGGAATAAGAGAGCGAACCGGTATAGGGGATGATCTCCTTGAGCGTCTTTCTTTCGTCTTTGATGGAGGTGTGGGACTCCATGGCGGGGCCCGTTGGGCGATTTCCGGTGCCATGATGGGGTTGAATTTGGCAATAGGCATAAACAAAAAACGATTGGCTGCATGAAAGGTTTGGTGTCCACTATTGACGACCGATCTCATTCTGTGGTAGCGAAAATACCGGGAAATTAATGGACGCAAGTATTGCGGAGATTTTGTGGTTATGTCAATTGTCAAGGTAATCCTATAACTTACTTGAAAGGGAAATATAGAGCGACTACTACATGTAAAAAAAGACCAATGTCGTGTCTTATGACGCATTTTTTACACAAAAGGAGAAATGTATTATGATCTCAGAAAAGAAGCCAACCGGAGTTGTTATTGGAGATGCAGTGGGAATCGGTCCGGAAATCACAGTGAAGGCCCTGATGGACCCTTCAGTCTATCGAGCTTGCAGTCCGGTCCTCATTGGAGATTTAGAAATTGTCAGACGTGCCGTGAAAAAAGCTGGATCGAACTTTCAGGTATCCACTGTGACTTCGCCTCGAGAGGCTGATGTCCGTTACCCAAAACTCAATGTAATCTCTGTTTCCTATCCTGAGCTTACCTCCCTTCCTATGGGAAAAGCTACACCTGAGAGCGGGAAAGCCTTTGTATCATGGTTTCAAAAGGCCTATGAACTTGCTAAGGCAGGAGAATTGGGTGCCGTGGTCTATGCTCCCCTAAACAAGGAAGCCGTGTATGCTGCAGGCTATCCCTATCATGATGAACTGGACATCATTAAGGATTTTGATAAAGGAGATCCATTTCTACTCGTTGTTTCCATTGCTGGACAATACCGTTTTGCTTCGATTCCTCCTCTGCATGTATCTCTGCGAAAGGCTTGCGAAGCATTGAACCGGGAGTCTGTTTTTCGTTCTCTTCTCCTCTTGGATGAGGGGATTAAACAGATCGGCATCATGAAACCTGTCATAGGTGTTTCCGGGTTGAATCCACATGCCGGCGAATCCGGACTACATGGAGATGAAGAAATACGTATCATCGGGCCAGCGATCAAGTTGGCAAGGCGAGAAGGCGTTGACGCTCGCGGTCCCTATCCTCCTGACACGGTATTCGTCAAGGCGAAGAACCGCGAGTTTGACGCCGTTCTGGGTATGTATCATGATCAAACGCGGATTGCTATAAAACTTCTGAAGTTCAAAAAGATCATTTATACAACCCTTGGGATCCCAACCCATTTCTTTTCGGTAGCACATGGGACTGCTTATGACATTGCTGGAAAAGGTGTTGCCGATCCGGGCAATTTTAAGTTGGCTTTACGATACGCTGGGCGGGTTCGATGATATTTGATTTTTTACATTCGAAATGGTGACCTGCCCATATGTAGGGGATTTAAGGAATTCAACCTGAGAACTTTAATAAATATATATACATAACGACATTAATAATTGCGCATGTTGATGACCACACTGTGGTGAAGCAGGCAGTCCAGGAAGGCCGTGACAATGACCGGATCATGAAACAGGATGCCATCCGTCAACGTTTCTTCCAGATCATTTTAGTGTTCCTGGGTTTCCGCGGCTGTGGGCCGGTATTCGGCGGCAAACCGTTCTTTAACTCCCGTCAAATGACTTATATGCCTCCGCCTGGAACAGCGGCAGGCTGAGGTGTTTTCGGCGGGTTTCGCCGTAGAGCTGGGTCCGTTCGCGGACGGCGGGGGCCCCGCGGCGGCCCTTTCCCCGGACCTCAATGGGGTGGGAGGCGCCGAGGTGGAGGGTGTGCTTCCCGTATTTCCCGGAAAGGGCGTCGACCGCCTCGTAGAGCTCCCGGATCTTCTCCGCCCGGAGGGGGTCCTCGAAGAGGGAATACTGGATCCGCGTATCCTGGAAGAGGTCCATCAGGACGACGCCGGTCGCCCGGTAGGTTGCGTAGC
>JAFGRP010000077.1 GCA_016935075.1 Deltaproteobacteria bacterium
CTCCGAGAGTTGCGCCATGCGGCCGCCGATGGACGACTGGCGCTCGACTAGAAACACTTCATAGCCCCCTTCGGCGATGTCAAGGGCGGCCTGGATGCCGCTGATGCCCCCTCCGATGACCAGCGCTTTCCTGCAAATCGGCATGCTTCCCGCCCTGAGGTCAGCGTTCTGCTTCACTTTCTCGACCGTTGCCTGGATCAGTCGAATGGCCTTCCCGGTTGCGGCGTCCTTTTGGGTCGAATGAACCCAGGAGCATTGCTCGCGAATGTTGACCATCTCACACTGGTAAGGATTCAGGCCCGCTCTCATCGCGGCCGTGCGGAAGGTGCCCTCATGCAAGCTGGGCGAGCAGGCGGCGATTACGACGGCGTTCAACTGTTTCTCGGCGATAGTGTCCCGTAGCAGAGCCTGCCCGGGATCGGAGCACATATAAACGTAATCCTGGGCGTGACTCACCCCGGGGCTTTTCCCGATTTCCTCGACGACCCGCTGGACATCGATCACGCCTGCGATATTCATTCCACAGTGGCAAACAAAGACACCGATTCGCTTCATTCTTGTCACCTATCACTTCGAAACAGACCATCGATTCATGGATCAGAATTTGCCGGTTATCATTGAATTATTTATATATCCTACCTCTTGCCATTTCTGCAAGCTTCTATCCTGCTTTCGTCTTATGCCACCTGATTTCTCGGCTGGTCGCAGCGGCCGGCGGTCGTCATGCCCTCGCTATGCCGCGGGTCTCGAATCGCTCCAGGATGGCGGTGGCCCCAAGGGCGGCGCCGAGCAGTTTGCCCCAGTTCTCCAGGGATCGGTTCACGCAGAGTCAGCCGTAATGAGGGGAAGCGGCCTCGGGAAGCGGACGATAGCGTCGGTGCTTCGATGGAACAGGATCCCGGGATCGGATCATTTTCAGCTGACAAGGGGATGGGTTCTCACACCGAACCGCAAGGCGCTCGGATTGCGGTTACCCGGCGATCTTCACCTCTTTGCGCGACAATCAAGGCGAAGCCTGGGTTGCGTTCCGATGAGGCCTTCGGCACACGCGGAGCGAGAAACCGCGGCGATCACGAAAAATGAAAAAACAGGTCGACCAGTTTCTTGATTTCGTCTCCTTTGCCGTAAAATCGTTCGCTCAAGTCTTTATCATCATAACTTTGCAGTGTTTTGGCCAGTCCGTCAATGAGCACCTTTGAGAAGACGCCGTCCAGTTCGTAGATGTCCCGGTCTTTCAGCAGATTTGTCGCCGACTCCCAACAGGAGGTCGGCAGCTGGGGCAGTTTTTCCTGGAGCTCGCGATGTTCCGAGGCAAAAATATTGACGTTGATATACAGCTGCTGCGCAAGCTGGAGGGCTTTTTTCATCTCCAGACCGTGCCGGGCGGCGACCGCGAGGCCGGCCAGCAGGAAGTGGATATTCGCCGAGCCGTCCGGACAGCGGAATTCCACCGTCTGGCTGTCCGACAGCTCGCTGCTCACTTCCTTGTCCGCGGGGTTGGCATCGCCGACCATATTCGCCGTGTTCAACCACCCCAGGGGTACCCGCACCAAGACGGAGCGATTGCGGTCCCCCCAGCAGATATTCGTCGGGGCCTCCTGATGGGGCACCAGTCGCAGGTAAGACAGAGGAACCGTGTTTCCGAAAGCGGTCAGGGAAGGGGCCAGATCCAAATACCCAGCGATGGCGCGCTTCGCGGTATCGCTCAGCTGGCCATTTTCGACCATTGCGTTCTTGCCGTTTTTGAGCAATTTCGTGTGGATGTGAAGACCGCTGCCGGCGTGGCCGACCGAGATCTTGGGCGCAAAGCTGATCGTGACCCCGTACTTGAAGCCGATCATTCGCAGAATCCATTTGGCAATGACAATCTGATCGGCGGCGTCCTCAAGAGCCACCGGAATGAATTCAATCTCGTGCTGCTCGAGGGTTTGCTCTCCGTCATGAATGTGTCCGACCTCGGAATGCCCGTATTTGATCCTGCCGCCGGACTGGGCAATGGCATGCATCGCTTCATAGCGCAATTGCTCCCATTTGCAGAAAGGAGCCGACTCCTGATACCCTCGCTGGGCGGCCGCAGGGTAGAACGACGGCCTGTCAAACAGGACATAGTATTCCAGCTCCCCCATTGCTTCGAGGGTGAAGCCGGTTCTCGACTTCAGGACTTCATGCGCTTTTCGCAGGACGTTTTCCGGGGAACTCGGCAACGGCGTTCCTTCGCGCGTATAGTAAGAGCAAAGGATGTCAATCGTCGGGATCGTCGCGAAGGGATTGACGTACGCGGTCCGGTAGCGGGGAATGACATAGAGGTCGCTGGAGGCGGCATCAATGTAGGAGAACAGGCTGGAGCCGTCCACGCGTTCGCCGGTGGACAGCAACCGGTCCACTTGGGCCTTATCGTTGATGATGAAGTTAAGCGTTTTGAGCCGGCCATCTCCTGCTACGTAGCGAAAATTGATGGTTTGGATGTCATTCTCTTCGATGAACTTCATCAGGTCTTTCTTGGTGAATTCTTCCGGTGGTTTGTCCAGGTAGCGGACGATCTTGTTGGGATTCATCACAATTCGCGTATCCTGCATCGTAGGCACTCCTCTTTTCATTAAGATTTCGACTGATCGTACAGAACACACAGCGCTGCGTCGGCTGGACGCAGAGCATTGCACGGCCCATTGCTTTCCTTTGGCATCCTCGGAGTTCCGCAGATCGGGAAAAACGAAAACGCCTGTTCCGGGCGGGAAGCTGCCCGAGCGACGGCTGCGGTGTCCCCATCGCCGCATTCTGAGGCAGGCTGGGAAGACGATGAGGTTTTAGCTCATGGTCAACCGCGCCCAACAGCAATCCTCAGCTGTGACCACTCGATTACGGCGGCAGGGCACCAGGCGGATGCGCTACGGAGTGTGAAGCGACCGGGGCCGTTTGTCAAGAGACGGGGCCA
>JAFGRP010000078.1 GCA_016935075.1 Deltaproteobacteria bacterium
GAGTCGGCGCACGACAAAACCCTGGCATCCATGAACAAAGGCTTTGACACCGCCAAGGTGAGGGAATACTTCGAGGTGCTGCGCCGGTTCAACTTTATCTATCACTGCTACTTCATCATCGGGAACATCGGCGAGAGCAGGGAGGAGATGATGGACATCGTCCGTTTCTCCCATGAACTCGGGGTCGACACCCTGGGTCTCTCCGTCCTGAGGGCGACCAAGTACTCCCCTCTGAAGGAGATGCTGAAGGGCCTCGATCACTACCATATTCAGGAAGACTCCGGGAAGGTTTACTCGGACGAACTTTCCCTCGATGAACTCCAGCAGATCCGAAGAGATGTGAATGCGTCTTTCTTCAACCTGTCGGTCGTCCTCCGTATCCTGAAAAAGATTTTCCTCCACAGGTTGCTCACACTCGGGCGTGCCCACAGAATCATCACCTTCACAGTCCGGAAGAAAATCAGAAAGATCGCTAAGAAGAGGGGGATGCGCTTGGGAAATGGAATCCAGTGAGGCCTTGGACGGGAATACGCAAGCATTCGACAGGGCCATGGGAATCCATGAGTGGATCAGTCACAGAAAGCATCTCACTGAATGATCAGGCTCGGCAGCCATGTGACGAGCTCGGGAAAAAAGACCACGGGAAGCATGCCGATGAGATAGAGCAACCAGTAGGGGGCTGATCCCAGCATGATATCCTGCAGGCTGATTTCCGGCGGTGATACCCCCTTCAGCACGTAAAGAACGACGCCGACGGGTGGGGTTATGGGTGCAATGCCGATATTGATCACGGTCAGCACCCCGAACCAGTAAAGGTCGAAGCCGAGCGTCTTGATAATGGGGAGGAAGATCGGGATCGAGATGAAGAGGAGCGAGGCCGGATCCAGGAAGCAACCGCCGATGAGCACCAACACCTGCATGATCACGAAAATGACCCACTTCGAGACGTCGAGCGAGATAACGAATTCCGTGAGATTCTTCGCAAAGCCCAGTTCCACGAGTATCTGCGTGAAGAGGATTCCCCCGATCAGGATATACATCACCATGCAGTTGACCCGCACCGTTGCAAGAAGAATCTGCTTGAATACACCCCATGTGAGACGTTTGTAGTACACCAGGAGGACGATGGAGCCGACCGCTCCCATGGCCGCTGCTTCGCTGGGCGCCGCCACGCCTCCCCAGATGGTACCCAGAACCAGAAAGATCAGTCCGAAGAACGGAAGGATGTAGAGACTCTTTTTTATTTTTTCCAGGAACGGAGGAGCCGCCTGGGCGTCCCGGGGAGCAAGGCTTGGATTCATCATCACGCGCCCCATGATGTAAAAACCGAAAATCAGGGCGACCAGGAGGCCCGGAAACAGGCCGCCGTAAAACAGACGTCCGATGGAAACCTCGGCAAGAAATCCGTAGATCACCATCGGGATGCTCGGGGGAATGATCACGGCAAGGCCGGATCCGCCTGCGATCGCGCCGAGCCCGAGGGCCTTGTCATACTTGCGTTTCAGCAATTCCGGGATGATGGCGGGGCCGAGGGCCGAAGTCGTTGCCGGGGCGAAGCCGGTGACGGCTCCGAAGATCGTGCAACAGCCGACGGCGGTTATGGCAAGCCCTCCGGGGAGTCGGCCGAACCAGGCGTCGATCACCTTGAATGCATCAGCACCCACGCCGCTGATTGCGACACATTCCCCCATGAAGATAAACAGGGGGATCGCGATCAGCAGAAAGTTCGCGTTCGTTGAATAGGCCGTCGAGGCGACGGTCATGAGACCGTCAAATCCCCATAGCAAATACATGGCCACCAAGGAGACAAACGACAGGGAAAAGGCGACCGGAACGCCTATGAAAAGCAGCAGGAGCAGGAAAAAGAAACAGAGCATCGAGTAGATAAGCCATTCCATCCCTTCACCTCTCGGCCTTTGACCTGCGACCTTGCGATGCTATTCCCATCTGTCTATTCCGGAGGAACCGATCCCGAGGCTTTGCGCTCTAGGAGGTTCCTGGCGATTTTCGAGAGTGCCTGCAGAAGCAGCAGGAAGCCCCCGAAAGGCACCGCGAGATAGCTCGGGAAAAGAGGCAGCCGACTGAAGGACGCTGTTCGCGCATGCAGGTTATCCAGGGCCAGTTCCCAGCCCTTCCATATGAGGATCAGTGCCAGGGCGCATACGAGCAGGTGGGCGGTGCTCCTGAGGACAGCCTGGGTACGCGGGGAGAATTGGACCAGAAACAGCGGGACATTTGCGTGCGCATCCACCTGGAGCGCGTAGGCCCCCCCCAGAAAAACAGTGGCCACAAGGAAGAACTCCGAAAGATCGAGCGACCAGTGGGGAGGCGAGTTCAAAAAGTACCCCATGAGGACCGCGTAGGCATTGAACAAAGCAAGCGCTACCACCATGATGCCCGCCGCGAGTCCGATCAGCCCGCATACCCTGTCGATGAAGCCGATGATTCGTAGAACCGCCATATCGTCTTTCGCTCGGTGTCAAAAAAATTCGTCCGGTCCTTCCGGCCGCGGCCGGAAGGACCGGACCCACGATTATCGGCCGGCCTTTTTGTATGCCTTTTCGAAAGCAGCGATCATGCTGTCGGCCAGCTTTGGGGAGAGCTTGCGGGCATCTTGCACTGCAGCCTTTTGAATCGTCTCCGTCATCGCCTTTTTCATGGCCTCAGGGGGGTTCCAGAAGTTCATCTTCTGCTCGGGAAATTTCTTCATCAAAATCTGGTCCATCTTTTCCCAGTGTGCGGCCGCCATTTTCGTGATTTCCTTCCCCGCAGCCGACAACGCATTCTGCATCTCTTTCGACAGTTTGTTCCAGGCCCTCAGGCTGATGCAGACTTCTCCCGTAGCCCAAGTGACGGGGTGGGCAATCCCGAACTTCGTGAACTCATACTCCCTGAAGGTGTTGAGCGCCGGAAGATTTCGCACGGCGCCGTCGATCACTCCCCTTTCAAGGGCCATATAGACCTCGGTGGTGGGCGTGGTGGTCGGGACCGCCCCTAGGGCGTTGACCACATAGGGCGCAAAGCCTCCC
>JAFGRP010000079.1 GCA_016935075.1 Deltaproteobacteria bacterium
CGCGGATCGCGGGATACATGGATTTTCATACGCTGCATACGATCCACGGGCGGGCGCTGGCGTTCGCCATCGGCGTGAAGATGAGCCGTCCGGATCTGACGCTTCTGGTGCCGATGGGAGATGGAGATGCCCTCTCGATCGGGGGGAATCACTTCATCCACGCATGCCGGCGGAACATCGACATGACGGCGATCGTGATGAACAACCGGGTTTACGGGATGACGGGGGGGCAGTATTCGCCGTTGTCGGGCTACGGGACGACGGCAACGACCGCCCCGTATACGAATATCGACCCGGAATTCGACGTGGTCAGCATGGCAACGGCGGCGGGAGCCACGTTTGTGGCGCGCGCCACGGCCTACCACGTTCAGCAGTTGCCCGGTATCCTGGAGGAGGCGATCCGGCACAAGGGGTTTTCGGTGGTGGAGGTCATGACGCCCTGCCCGACCTACTTCGGAAGGAAGAACAAGGAGGGGAGCGCAGTGATCATGATGGAGAACCTTAAGACGAAGACCACGCCGATCGGTTCGAAGGCGAAACAGGAGAATCCTTCGCTGATCGAGCGGGGGATTTTCGTGAAGAAGGAGATGCCGGAATACTGTGCCGAGTATCAGCGGATCGTCAAGCTGGCGATGAAGAGGACATGATCATGGAGCGTTGCAGGATGGTATTTTCCGGTTCCGGCGGACAGGGGGTGATTACGGCGGCAATCATCCTGGCCGAGGCCGCCGTGTTACATGAAAACCTCATTGCCGTTCAGTCCCAGTCGTACGGCCCGGAGGCGAGGGGCGGCGCGACCCGCTCCGATGTCATTATCGCCGATTCCCCGATTCACTTTCCGAAGGTTCTCCAGCCCAATGTGCTGGTCTGTCTGACGCAGCAGTCGTATGCAAGCTATTTTACCCTTCTCCGTCCGGGCGGGCTGCTGGTGACCGATACCCATTACGTCAAACTGGGCAAGAAGGTGGATGCGCGGCAGGTTGAATTGCCGATGTACGATACGGTGATGGAAAAGATCGGCCGGCCGATCGTATTCAACATCTGCATGCTCGGCGCCGTTCTCGGATTGACGAAGCTGGTCCGGCCCGAATCCATCATGAAGGTTCTAAAAACGCAGATTCCCCCGAGTTTCCTCGACATCAACCGGCAGGCCCTCGATCTCGGACTGAAACTGAGCGAAGTGCTCGGCGACTGAGTCCGGCGGGATTCTCTTCATCATGCCCATTTCGTTTACGAGAGGGTATCGATGAATTCGTAGACGGCCGGGTGGGTGCAAACTTCATAGTATTTTCTGGAGGTCGGGCCGATCACTTCCATGGTTTCCGGTTTGACCTTCAGTATGGCGGCTTCCCGAATCACCAGACGCTGATAATTTCCGCTTAATGTCGGCACTATTCCGGTATACAGCGTAACCTTTTCATTGTTTTTCGCCGGATACGCGATGCTTTTCAGGTTGATTTCCCGCGAGAGCTTGGCAAATCCCCCCGGTTCAAGTTCAATCCCGTTGACATTGTACCGCAGAGAAAGATCATCTGCCGTTGCCCCAACGTCTTCATCCCGAACGTGCTGAAACACAAACAGGTTAAACGTCGGATCCGGATTTTTGAAACACTTGCGCAACTTCTTGTCGCAGCTTGACAGCCGATCCGAAAGATTGATGGCGTGGGAAATCATGATCCGGGAATCCCCGTCGAACAGAAACGCCGGAGGGCTCTGCAGGTAACAGATGCCGATCCCCAGTTCGAGAACAGGCAGATCATGCTGCTGGTTCTTCACATTGTATTGCCGCACGATCTGAAGCATGTTCACCGCCAGCCCGCATGCCCGGGCCACGCTGTACCAGCCCTGCGCCGTGTCTTCGTTTTCGAAGATCGACAGAATAATCGCATCTCCTTCGATAAACACCTTGGATGCATCATAGTCGCCGAGAATTTCGGAGATCGGATCGAAAAAGTTAAGGCTGAAATAGGATGCCGGGTTGAGCCCCCTGACCCTCATCTTGTGCGTAATATCCATCGAGCCGCGAATGTCCGCTTTGAGAATGACGTGGCTGATGATGGGTTTTTCTTCCTTGATCCGTTCCTCCGGAAGCGGATACTCATACAGCAACCGATTGTTCTTCGACAGCAACAGAATTTTTTCATCCGTGACGAGATTGATCGTTTCCATGGCCTGCTTCAGGAGCCGGCCATTTTCCCGGTCCCGGTGATACCGGAGAAAGTCTTTGAGAAAGCTCAGAAGATGTTCCTTCTTGTCCCGGGTGGAACAGCCATTGATCCGGAGGATCGTTTCATGAAGCGGCGCCAGGGTATTGACGCTCATTTTCCGGCGTTTCAGTTCCCGGAGCAGGGACCTTCTCGATCTGCGTTTGACCAGATATTCCCGGACCTGCGCCGGCCGCAGCGGGGGGCAGTAGTTTCGGTATACGGACTGCATTTCATATGCCGCCACGATCAGTTTCAACAACCGGGCTTTTTTGAATTTCCTGTAGAACAGATGCAACAGCTTCTCCTGGATTTTCATCCACGATTTCAATTCGAGTAGAATAATCTTCGACTTTTTCTTTTTTTTAGCCTCTTTATACTGCTCCCTGGTATGAAAACAGTTGAACATCAGGTCGATATTGTCGATTTCCATCAACCAGGGATCCAATGCATGGCCGTCAGCGGAAGAAATGTCCGTTTCCTTTGTTTCCCGGTTTTCATGTTCCGTGTCGTCGGCGTTCTCCCGCCCCAAATCCGTTTCACCAAACAGGCCGTCGATGATCGATTTGAGGCTGTTGAAATTATCGGGCTCATCGGATCGCTGGCTCAGCAGCACATAGGCATCCACGAGAAGAAAATCGTCTGCGACGTCATCGGTATGAAGTGTCGGATTGACGAAAAAGTTGTCCGGGAGAATGTACTCGGCAGGAAAATTCGATTCCCGGATATTTTTGAGATTCCTGGCTTGAACGTCGGCCAGCACCTGAAACAGTTCTTCTCCCACCAGTCGGACGATCCGCCTCTGATTATGTTTGACTTCGATCAGTTTCTCCTTCATCTTCAACCATTCGAGCTGGTCATAATGTCGGGACAGTTCGTGGGTCCTGATGATGTTTTCCAATTTTGCCGTCAATTTCCGATATTCATTTTGGATTTCCTCGAGAAACATTTTTGCCAGAGCAACCTGCCCCAGGAAATCGATTTGAACTTCGGATTCGGCCTTGGCTGTGTTTATGCCTTCCAGCAGGACATTCGTGCAAACATGCCTTAAGGCCATTTTTTCATTTTCACGGCGTTCTTTCCGGTCGACTTCGAAAAAACTTTCAGTGCGGCTGTGTTTAATCATGGAAACGGATATCGCGCGTTTGAGGGCTTTGTGCACCTGGGGACTGATGTGGACATCGATATGGATGCCGTCAACCCCGAAAACAAGCCTGCCCAAAGATAAACTAACCAGATAACGTTTAAGGGAAAGCTGTTTGAGGCTCGGCGGTTTCGAAAAGAAACTGGGAAAATTGATCATGGCATTATTGTCGCAGTAAAAATATTGTTCTTAATGGTACAAGGGTTGACGTGCCTTGATGCGATCACAACGACAATCATTGAATCGATTACGGAAGCAATTATAACAGCATGATCTTGAAAAATCAAGGCTGGTCGGATCAATTGCAACAGTCCCTCTGCCGTTCCCGGCGACTTTCGTACAGCGTATTTCACAAACGTCAAGACCCCTTCGCAAAACCCTGCACAAAGGCTGCGGCCGCCTCGCCCGCGACAAAGCCGGTGGAGAAGGCCGCCTGGAGGTTGTATCCCCCCGTGTCGGCATCGATATCCATCACCTCCCCGCAGAAGAAAAGGCCGTCAACGAGGCGCGAGGCCATCGTCCGCGGATCGATCTCCTGGAGCGCAACCCCGCCCGCCGTCACGATCGCAGCGGACATGGGCAGGGGGCCTTTGATGTTGAAGCGGAGGGCCTTGAGAAGGTCCAGGAGTTTTTCCCGCTCCCCGGCGGTGATCTGATGCCCCGGCCGGTCCGCGGGGATGCCGGACATCTCTATAAACGGTTCGATCATCTTATGGGGAAGGAGTCCCGCCAGCAGGCTGCGGAAGCCCCGCTTGCCGAAGTGGTCGAAATCCCGCTGGAGGCGGGCGCGAAGCGCTTCCCTCGCGAGCGCAGGTTTCAGATCGATCATGACGCCGACCGGACCCTCCGCAAGGGCATCCACGACGGCCAGGCTCATCAGAAGCGTGATCGGCCCGCCGATCCCGAAGTGGGTAAAGAGCATCTCGCCCATCCGGCTTTCGATGACCGGACCTTTCCGGCGCCTCTGCTCCAATCCCCGCCCGATATCTTTTGCCGGGGTCAGTGCGGGATCGATCCCCTCCGCCGGACCGCGAAAGGCCGTGAGCCGGACGTTCTTGAGGCTCACCCCCTGCATCGACTTCGCCCGTCCGGTTTCCGTCACGACGAGCGGCACGAGGGCGGGCCGCAGCTTCGTTACGGTATGGCCGAGGACCGCCGCGATCCGGAATCCGTCGCCGGTGGAACCGGTCGCGGGCCAGGTGGCGCCTCCCGTCGCCAGAATGACGGCGCGGGCGGGAAGGAACCCCTTCCCGGTTCGGACCCCCTCGACGCATCCGCCGCGGACGGCGATTCCGGTCACGGGAACACCGTTGCGGATCTTCACGCCATACGCCTTCAGATAACGCCGGAAGGCCTTCACGACGTCCGCCGCATCGTCGGAGACGGGAAAGATCCGCCCGCCGCGTTCGACCTTCGTCTCAACGCCGTACCTTTTCAGGAAGGCGATCAGATCTTCCCGGAAGAAACGGTGGAAAGCGCCGTGGAGAAAGCGGCCGTTCGGGCCGTACATGGAGAAGAAATCCTGAAGTTCGCGCGCATTCGTCAGGTTGCAGCGGCTCTTTCCGCTGACCAGGATTTTTTTCCCGGGGCCGTCCGTCTTTTCCAGAAGGAGAACCTCGGCGCCCCTTTCCGCGGCCCGTCCGGCGGCCATCATCCCGCCGGCGCCGGCGCCGACGACGATCACGCGGCCGGGTTTCGTTTCCGGATTCGCCGGTGAGGAAGGGGTTGCACACGGTCCGCCGGTCATCGCCATTCGCCTCCCTTTTTCGATGCCCCGCGCAGTATTGATGGTCCCGAAATGTTCCCCTCCGGCTTCTCAAGCCGCCCGGCAGAAGACCTTCGTTCGGCGTCAGGGACCCGGCGCCCCGTTGAGAATCATCCGCCGGAGCACTTCCCAGTCGATGTCGTTGTTCAGGCAATCGTAGCGGGCCATCCGAATCACCTGCGGAATTACTTTCTTCTCCTTCAGACGGACCCCCCGCAGCGTGATCGGCGTCGAACGTATCCCTCTTTCGATCTCCCAATCGCAGGCGGCGCCGATCGCCGCGCCGATACCCTTCCGGCGGACGAGCCGTTTTGTGAAGTTTGCGCTGGGAGAAATGTAGAAACGCCACCCCTTCTCTTCACAAAGGACACGGACCTCTCCGCAGCGGCACTGTTTGCAGTTCACGCAGAGGACCCCGTCCTCCTTGGAAAAACGCGCCTTGCACTTCGCCCCGATCAGGCAGTGGGGCAGGATGACCGCCTTGTCGGCCGCGGGAACCCGGTCGAACGCCTCCCGGTAGTAGGCATTGGCGATGGCGGAGATATCGTAACGCAGGCCGATCCGCTCCAGCAGGGAGCGCATCGGAAAAAAGAAGAAGGCGGAAACGAATTTGAGCCTGCTGCAATCCCGTGTCATGAAACCCGATCCTGATCCATCCGATCTCCCGGCGGGGGAAAAATCCCCGGGAAATCTCTCATCCGCATGTATGAAGACCGATATCAAAAAGCCGCAGGGAAAGCAATTTTTTTGCGCCTTTTCGGCTATCGGAATCGAAATATCTGTGATATGCTCTATTCGCTTTTACCACACGAACCCTCACAATCTGTCCAGGGGAGCGGGAGGTGGGCTTGTATTCCGGAAAAACCGTCTTTGTGGTGAATCCGCATTCGGGAAACGGGTCGACAGGCAAAGAGTGGCCCCGGATCTGCAAAATGGCCGGGGACCTTCTGGGTCCCTTTGAAACCTGCCTGACCGAAGGACCGGGCGACGCCACCCGGATGACCCGGGAACACCTCCTCAAGGGCGCCGACCGGATCATCTGCGTGGGCGGCGACGGCACACTCAACGAGGTGGTCAACGGCTTCTTTGATGAAAGGGGCACCATCCGGAAGGATGCCATCCTCGGCTTCCTCCCCAACGGCACCGGGTGCGATTTCTGCCGGACCATGCCGATTCCGTGCGGGATCGAGGCCTCCCTGCAGACCATCCGGGAGGGATACGTCCGGCGGATCGACCTGGGACGCCTCCGCTTCCGGGACCACCAGGGCGGCACGGTTACCCGGTATTTCCACAACATCGCGAGCTTCGGCCTCGGCGGAGAGGTTGTGGACCGGGTCAATCGGACGAGCAAGGCCTGCGGGCCCTTCATCACCTTCATCTGGGGCACGCTGGTCTCCCTGTTCCTCTATGGGAAGAAACGGATCCGCCTCACGGTGGATGACGGAGAGGAACAGACGGTCGATGTGCTCAACATCGCCATCGCCAACGGGCGATATCATGGCGGCGGCATGCTCGTCGCCCCGGATGCCGTGACCGACGACGGCGTCTTCCATGTGACCGTGATCGGCGCCATGAGCCTTCCGCTGGTCCTCTGGCATATCCCCAAACTGTACACGGGGAAGATCAAGACCATCCGCCAGGTTTCCATGCAGACGGGCAGGAGAGTGACCGCGGCTTCGGAGCAACGGGTTCTCCTCGACATCGATGGGGAGCAGCCGGGCACCCTGCCGTCCGAGATGGAGATCGTCCCGGGGGCGATCTCCATCATCCTGAAGGCCTGACGTTCGGCAACCCGCCCGCCGGGATTACCCAAGCCCCTTCTCCCCCATGTACTGCGCCAGATCGGCCACCCGGCAGGAATAGCCCCATTCGTTGTCGTACCAGGCCACGACCTTCGCCATGTTGTCCCGAAGCACCTGGGTGAATTCGATATCCACGATCGAGGAATGGGCGTCCCCCTTGAAGTCCATCGAGACCAGGCGGGTCTCCTCGCAGGCCATGATCCCCTTGAGCGGTTTCCGGGCGGCGTTCATGAGGACCTTTCTGAGCTCCTCCGTCGTCGTCTTCGTCTTGAGCTCGGCCGTGAAATCGACGACGGAGACCGTCGGCGTCGGCACGCGGAGCGAGTAGCCGTCGAAACGACCCGCCAGATCGGGAATGACGAGGGCGAGGGCCTTGGCCGCGCCTGTCGATGTCGGAATGATGTTCATCGCCGCCGCACGGGCGCGCCGGAGGTCCTTGTGGGGCAGGTCGAGGATCCGCTGGTCGTTCGTGTAGGAGTGAATCGTCGTCATCATCCCCTTCTCGATGCCGAACGCCTGGTGGACGACCATCACCGGCGGGGCGAGGCAGTTGGTCGTGCAGGAGGCGTTGGAGACGATGTGGTGTTTCCGGGGTTTGTAATCCCTGTGGTTGACCCCCATGACGACGGTGATGTCCTCCTCCTTGGCCGGGGCGCTGATGATCACCTTCTTCGCGCCGGCCTGGAGGTGGGCGGAGGCCTTCGGGCCGGTCAGGAAAAGACCGGTGCTCTCGATCACGATATCGACCCCCTCGTCGTCCCACGGGATCAAAGCGGGATCGCGAAAGGCGAGGCTTTTGATCGGCTTGCCGTCGATGATGAAACAGTTCTTCCTGATGCCGACCTTCCCGGCATAGCGGCCGTAGTTCGTGTCGAACTGGAACAGGTGGGCGTTCGTCTCCACATCGAAGAGATCGTTGACCGCCACGACCTGAAGGGATTCGGGGTATCGGGTCAGGACGGCCTTCAACACCTGCCGTCCGATCCGGCCAAAACCGTTGATGCCCAGGCGAATCATAAAACCTCCTTATCTCAGTTGACGTCATCTTAGTTGTCATCGATGCGGTACTTGTGCTCCGTCATCAGATCGCAGCGGGTCTGGAGCTTCTTGTGCATGTGGGCCTTGTCGAGGGCGATCGCACTCAGATTGGCCACCGCCTTGAGGAATTTGATCTCTTCATCCCGGAATTTGCGCACGCGGTCCGTATAGACCCTCAGGACGCCGATCGCCTTTTTCTCCAGCATCAGCGGCACAACGAGGACGGATTTGATCCCCTCCGCTTTCGCCTTGTCGCCGTACTGGAAATCCTTGTCCGTCTGGACGTTCGAGATCCAGATGGTCTTGCCTTTCAAAACCTTGCGGTCGAGGCCGCTCTCCCCGATCAGAATCGGCCCCTTGCGGACATACCCCTTGGACAGGCCGCTGGCCGCCCCGAGCACCAGCATCCTCTCCCGGGAATCGAGGAGCCGGATACTGCCGGCCTTGACGCCCATGGCCTTCACCACGGACTGCACGATCTTCTCCAGGACCTTGGACGGATCCAGGGAGGCGTTGATCACCTTCGCCACATCGTACAGTGCTACAAAATAATCGACATCTTTCCCCTTCATGGTATCACCTCCTGATTGCCTTTTCTCACACCCCACTCCATCAACCCCTTTTCAAAGGGCTTCTCTTTGCGGCGCTCTTCGCTGAACCATCGGCTGAATTATACAAAAAGAAAAAACAAATATCCAGCAAAGGAAAATCGATGTTCCCATGGGCGTCATCGGCAATGTCCCGGTCCGCATGGAATCCGCACGGAAACGGGAGGAATGGAAATTTCCAGGGGGAGTTAATCCCAGGTTACCTCGATGGGATTGACCTGTCCCTCGATGATCGTTGTCACCGGGCTCCAGTGGTGGATCCCCCCCTTGTCCACCCGGAACTTGTATGACTTGCCGGGCAGAAGAAACTCCGCCTTGCCCTCGGCGTTCGTCGTGGCATTCAACCCAAGGTAAGAATCGGCGCCGCGGAACAGGTACACCGGCGCGCCGGATACCGTCCCGTATTTCCCTCTTAGTCACCCTCTTTTTTTCTTCTGTAATTTATTAATAAGCATGTAATAAAAACAAAGATCGGTAAAATTAACCAGAATACTTCATGCAGTTCATTCCATCTGAAATATTTACTTTCAGTAAAAATTCTGTCACTTTTGTCAGGAATTATTAACATCTCAATTAATACAAAAGTGCATATTATGCTCAGAAAAAGGCTAAGTAATGAACATATCATGGAATAGAATTTATATCTTATGCACAAGGTTATAGGTCCTATTCCAGCTATAATGAAAATAATAATGTACATAATAATATCAGAACAAGGCATTATCGTTATCCTTAATGCCCGCAATGGGCTATTTTATAGCACATGAAAATAATATAATCTGCCCAATAACAACAATCATAATGGGGCATTGGTCCACCGAAAGGATTCCAATAATTACCTTCGTCTCCGATATCCATTTTTATTCGTGATTCAATGCATTTTTCAAATTTATCCATATTGCAACATTTGATTGAATTACATGAATCATTTTGGGGATTTTCTTTATTATCTATACCACCACCCCAATCTGTGTGCCAACTGTATATTCGGCCATTAACTACGATATAGCAGTGTGGCCTTCTTTTTATTCGGTCAAAAGATGGTCTTGTACAGAGTTCTACTTTGAGCCCCATCGGATCAATTCTGTTCACCGGATCATTCCCGACATACACGTATTGGTTTATGCCCCCCTCAAACCCAATCGGGTCTCTGGTAATAAACCTCCCCGCCTTCGGATCGTAGTAACGGGCTCTGTAGTAGTAGAGCCCTGTCTCGGGATCGTATTCTCTTGCCGTGTAGGTGTACGGCTGGGTGATTGTCGGGGCGCCGTTCATTGTGTTCCCGAAGGCGTCGTATCGGTAGTCTTGCACAATAGCGCCTGTGCTGTCGGTCAGGGCGATGATCGAGCCCAGACTGTCGGCATGATGGCAGTACATCTGGCTGCTCTTCTCCATGGCGAGCGGCTCGTCGATTCCGGGGCCGTGGATGTACCTTGCCGTTACAGTACCCGCCTGATTGTACTCCAGGAGGATGTCCTCCTGGTCGTAGAGATAACGGGTGATCGTCCCGTTCACGTTCTTCTCGATTCGCCTGCCCATAGGATCATAAGTATAAGTGATCACCTGGCCGCCGCTGGTCTCCATCCGGACAAGCCGGTTCTCGTCGTCGTATGTATAAGTCGTGCTGCCATTCGTGTCGGTCTTCAGTATCCTGTTGCCGTTCGAATCATAGCCGTAGCTTGCCGTGTTGAGGCTGAGCATTTCGTTGGCCGCATTGTAGGTCATCGTCTCGGTAATGGAAGTGTCAATCCCGGCAGTTGAGTTGTCCGTCCGGGTGAGGCGGTTATTCACCGCGTCATAGGTGTGGTTGACCTCGGCCAGTACCGTTGAGCCGGGGCCGGTGTGCCTGATCTGAATCAGGTTTCCGTTGTCGTCATACGTGTATGTTGCGGTTGTATTGTTGGGGAAGGCAAGACCTATCCTCCTACCGGCATTGTCGTAGGTGAACGTGAAGGTCTTGCCCTCGGTGGAAATTGTTGCTGGCCTGCCCACCGTATCGTACGTATAAGCAATGATCTTGTTCTCCGGAGTGACGACAGCTGTTCTCTTCCCTGATGCACTGTATTGGTATTGGATTGTCCTTGAATTGGAAGCCGTGACCTGGGTCAGGCGGTTGCCCGCGTCATAGGTGAAGTTATAGGCAATGGCGGGGTTGGCGGCATAGGTCATGTTGCCGTTCGCATCGTACTGGTACTGGACAGAGCTGCCGTCATGGTGCTGTTTCCGGATCAGGCGGTCGGCTGCATCATAAGTGTAGGTTGTCGTCCTGCCGTCGGCCTTGGTCCGGGTAAGGAGATTCCCCCTGGCATCATACGTGGATTGGATCTCCTGCCCCTTGAGGTCCGTTTCCTTAAGCAGCCGGCCGGCAAGATCGTAGCTGTACGAGATCACATGGTTCAGGGCGTCGGTCAGGGAGGTAAGCTTCTCCGCCCCGCCGCACCCGCCCCCGCAGCCTGTCGGGCCGTAGCCCATCCGGGTGATGTGGTTCAGGGCATCGGTGATCCGCGTGAGTTGCCCCCGGTAGTTGTATTCGTAAGCAGTCGGCTTGTTGTTGGCATCGTTCGTGGTCAGAACATTGCCCTGATAGTCGTAGGTGAATCGGGTGGCATGGCCCAGGGGATCGGTGACCCGGGTCATCTGGTTGAGGGCGTTATAAACATATGTGGTCGTATGGTTCAGTGGATCGGTCATCGTGAGCCGGTTGCCAACAGCATCATAAGTAAAGGCGTTCGTATGACCCAAGGGGTCGCTAATGCCGGTGAGGCTGTTCTGGGTATCGTAGGTCATCACGGTTGTCCGGTTGTCCGCATCAGTGATCGATGTGATGTTGCCTTTCGTGTCGTACTGGAAGGTGGTGGTTCCGGCCGGATCGGTCGTGGAAGTGAGGTTGTCATTCGCGTCATAATTATATGTGGTCACACCTCCTCTGGGATCGGTACGGCTCGTAATCAGGTTCAGGGCATTGTAGGTATAGCCGGTCGTGTGGTTCAGGGGATCGGTGACCGAGGTCAGGTTGCTGTCTCCGTCGTATGTGTAGCGGGTGATGCCGCCGCTCGGGTCGGCGACCATGACCAGATTCCGCTTCAGGTCGTATCCATATCGGGTAATGTTCCCCAGAGGATCGATCTGCTGGATCTTGGCGGCAAAGGTCGGATCGTACAGATAGGTCCAAACGCCTCCGTCCTTTTCGGTGAAAGCAGTCGTCCCCGATTGGGTGTAGTTCATGGTCCGGGTATCGCCCTCTGGATCGGTTGATGTGAGCAGACGGCCGGAGGTGTCATACGTATAAGTCACGGTACGGCCTAGCGGATCTGTCTTGGTCAGCATCCTCCCGGCGGTATCGTATGTATACTGCCAGGTGTTGTACAGAGGATCGGTAATGGAGGTCAGAAAACCGCTGGTATAAGCAAAATTATATGTCCTGCCGGAGGGATCGGTCATCGACATGATCTTGTTGCCCGATGAACCGAAGGCCGTCGTCCTGCCGTTGAAATCTGTGATGCCGGTAAGGTCGGTGCCGCTGTAGGTCAGGGTGGTCGTATTGCCGTTCCGATCGGTGATCGAGGTCAGGTATCCTGATGTATTGAATCTATGAGCCGTGCCGTTCTTCAGAGTTCGGGTATAGGTGTTGTCTCCGTTCTTGACGATCTGAGAGGTGTCGCCGCTGATCGCCTCGGGGTAGAAGATGCCGTCGGAGAGGTGGAAGTAAATAATGTTCCCGTCGTCGGTCGTGAGGCTTAAGACATCACTGCTCATGAGGATTACTTTTTCATTGTATTGGTGGGTCCACTTCTTCCCGAGTGGGCCGTCATTCGTATCGATACTGTTATAGGAAAGGGCCAGAATGCCGACATTCTGATCGTGATAGAGGTTCCCGCTCTTCATGTTGGTTGAGGAATTGCCCGGTACACTTATCGAGCAGCCGCCGCCGGTACTGCCCGTCTGAGGCGCTCCTCCTGAGCCTTGGTCAAGGAGATTTACAGGGCAGCATCCCGCCGTTTTCATTGCATCACTTCTCATGTCGCCGGTTTTATGTCCATAAGCACAAGCGCCACAGTGTTCTGTCGTGATATGGCATGAGATCTTCCATTCCAGGAAGTTCTCGACACATCCACAGTACTGACAATATACATCTGTCCCATACCCTATCATTTCCCCGTTGCAACCGTAATCCTGGGTGCAATGGCCAAAATAGTCATAAGGAGGATACCATTTAAAACAGTTGTCGCTACACCACTCATAGGCGACACCTCCGGTGAAATAAGCATTGACAGCCAGTTGGATCGAGTTGACAACCACACCGTTGCACGAAAGGGAAAGTGACGGATTGTTGGCACAGTTGGCATTTGTAGGCGGCGCCGTATAAGTTGTGGAGCTGCCTTCCGTGCTGGAAAGGTTGCCCGCCCCGCTGACAACGGACCAGCCGTACGGGCCATCGCATTCACCGGAAACCGTCAAGGTCTGTGTCCCGTTGACGGACATCTGCTGTGTTGCATAGTTGATTGTTGGAGAGGCGCCATAGGCGGCACTGGTTATTGAAGGCCAATAGGGAAGAAATGTTAAAAGACCTGTCAAAAGGATGAGGATTGAGACAGATGAAGCCGGGTGCACTCTTCCGCTTCTTTTCATCTTTCCACCTCTTGTGCAAAGAAGAAACAGGACAACTTCCACTCTTGAACCGGATCGATTACCTTATAGGAAGATCGGCGGGGTAATCTGAACGCCCGCATCGATTTTTCGTGTAAAGTACAGTGACTTGAAAAAGCGGCCTGCCCAGATCCCAGCCCTATTGCTTTGTCGATGGGGGTACTTGAGGATGCGACACGTATGACACATGCGGCTCCCTTGTCAAGAATTTTTTCACAGACTTTATAGCATCCCTTTTATGATGTTCCACTGGTCACCCTGTTTGCTTAACAGAAAAATTTGAGAGAAAGATGTTGACAAGATCTCCGGCAACCATTAATCTCCCGCAGAAATTTAGATACCCGGAAAGAGGTTTCTTCGTTGCGCCCGCAATGACCATTGAGGAAACCTTTTTTAGGATGCCCCGTATGGAGGCAGGAGGAATACCGATCGCAAAGCGAATTCCCGGTCCTTTCGCAATTCTGTGGATTCTTTTGCTTTGGCCGGGCCTGTCGGCGGCCGGCGACATTCGGCTCGCCGTCCGTTCGGCCATCCTGATGGACATGACAACCGGACGGATCCTCTTCACCCATAATGCCGACGACCCGCTTCCGCCCGCCTCCATCACCAAGGTCCTTTCACTCTACCTCGCCGACGAGGCGATCCGCAACGGCAAGGTCCGTCCCACGGATCCGGTGAGGATCAGCCGCAAGGCCGGGCAAACGGGCGGATCGAGGATGTTTATCCAGGCCGGGAGCGAAATCCCCCTCAAGGAACTGCTCAAGGGCATGGCCGTGGTTTCGGCCAATGACGCCTCCGTGGCCGTAGCCGAATACATCGGAGGCAATGTCGAGGAGTTCGTGGAACAGATGAACCGGAAAGCCCGCGAACTCGGAATGAACCGCAGTTTCTTCAAGAACCCCAACGGCCTGCCGGCCCGGGGGCAGTTGACGACGGCGCGGGACGTGATGATCCTGGCCAAGGACTACCTCCGGCGCTTCCCTGAATCCCTGGACCTCCACTCCCAGCAATACTACACCCACCGCGACATCACCCAGCGCAACCGAAACAGCCTCCTGCGGAATTACCCCGATGCGGACGGTCTGAAGACCGGCTGGATCGCAAAGGCGGGATACCACATCGTAGCCACGGCCAAACGGGGGAACACCCGGCTGATCGCCGTCGTCATGGGGGCGAAAACGTACGAGATCCGGGCCAGAGAGACGGAAAAGCTGCTGGATGAAGGGTTCAGGATGGTCCGGGAAGATCCGCTCCGGGACCGGCCGGTTCTTTCAGAAAGTTATCCTGCTGGATATGGAAGAGTTGTTTCAGAATCTCGTCGAAGTAGTCGGGAAGATAGCGGTTCCAGATCTTGATCGGCAACGCACCCAACTCCCGCTGATGAGAGGCGGGGAAGACAAACAGGTATTCGAGCAGGTATTCGATGTTCCGTGCCAGCGGACCCCGGTACTGCTGACAAAGCCTCTGTTCAATGATCCGATCCTCGTGGATGCAACGGCCGATCTCGCTCTCGAGCATCTCCTGGTAATCGGAGAAGATGATCTCCAGCAGAACATCCTCTTCCCCCGAACGGACGAATTCGGCAAAAGACCGGCCTGCCTCGTCCGGGGAGACTCCCCGCCCCTGCATGACTTTCAGAATACCCGGGCCCAGCGGCCCGGCCAGGATCTCCTCCCGGGGCGGCCGGAAGCGGATGATCAGATTCGTGGCGTTGTAGCGCCCGTGATGCCTTTCCTCTTCCACAATCTCGCAATCCGGGAAAAGACCGAGGATTTCGCTCAGCTTTCGCTGCTCGGGCGCCTCCAGGACGATCTTCACTCCGGCAACATCGTTGATCGCCAGGACTCCCCCCTCCCCTTCAATCGGTCTCTTTTCGCGCAGATCGTCCAACAGGCGTTTTTCCGCGATCAGAAATTCCTCCGTCATGTCCGCGGGCGCCGTGAGGAGCCTTTCCCGGGAGATGCCGAGAAGGCGCGCCCTCTCGTCCGCCAGGATGTCGGCATGACTTTTGATCTTATCGAAGATCCGGTCGATGATCCGCCGGGCTGATTTTTCCGCAAGGCGGCGGGCGCGTTTGATCCGGCTCGATCCGATGTAGGCTGCGAAACCGTTGCGGCGGGTAAAGTAGAGCGTCCCGTGAAAAGGGGTCTCCCGGTAGAAGCGCCCGGGATTCCGGCGGTAATCCAGGATCAGTTCGTCGATCCGTTCATTACGGCAGGGCGGATCCGCAACGAGGGCGTCCTTCAGGTCGCCCTTGAGCCGAACGGTCCGGGAAAAGATTTGGGGATGAAGCTGCCGGAGGATCCGTTCCGCAAACAGATCCAGATAGCGGGAAACATAGAGATGGTTGAAATGGACCAGCCGGGCGATCAGATCCGCGTCCGACGGGCGCGCCTCATCATACATCCAGCGGCGTATGATGTCGTACAGCACTTCCCGGTGGAGAAAACTGTTGATGGTGATCATGATGCCGATGAATCTAATCCGGGGAAAGCAGTATGTCAAGAAAGATCCGCATCCCGCCCTCCCGATCAAAGGCAATGCGAGACTTTGCGTAACGGAAAAATGGAAAATGGGGACAGGAAAATAGGGAGCTGTCCCCATTTTCCCATTTTCCAAAGGCAATGCGAGCTTTGCGTAATTTGGAAATCGGATCCCTCAAAGCGCGCAAGGGCCGGGCCGCGCCTGCGACGGGATCTTTTGCATGCATTTCCTTGACAATCTCCCGAAATCCTGTTAGCAATTCGGTAAAATGTTGTAAATATATTTGATTTTCCAAGGGAAAAGACCATTCATGCCGGCACCCGGAGCAGGAAAAGCAACGCATCACGGAATCGGCATACCGGAGGGGGCGTCTGACCCGGCGTCCGTAAAAACGGCCGCAGCCAGCGAACGATATTTATGGATCTGCAAACGGAAGTCCTAATCATCGGGGGGGGAGCCACCGGGGCCGGCATCTCGCGCGATCTCGCCCTGCGCGGTATCCCGTCGTTGCTTGTCGAAAAAGGGGACTTCACCTCCGGCGCCTCCGGCCGGAACCAGGGTCTGCTCCACAGCGGCGCCCGTTACGCGGTCAACGACCCTGAGGCGGCCCGGGAGTGCATCGCCGAAAACCGAA
>JAFGRP010000080.1 GCA_016935075.1 Deltaproteobacteria bacterium
ATCGCCTGGGCCTGCCTGCTGACGCCGGGCATCGGGGTGCTCACCTGGAAGGAGTTCGAGACGGGTTTCGGCTGGGCCAACTTCTTCGTGCTGGCATCCTCGCTGTCGCTGGCCCGCGCTCTCAACAGCAGCGGCGCCAGCGCCTGGATCGCGGAGATCATTGTGCGCGGCATGCCGGCCTTTTCGCAACAGCCCATCCTGGTCGTGGTCCTGCTGCTCCTGGCCGCCGCGCCGGTCCGCCTGCTCATCCCCAACATCACCGGTTTTTTGGCCACGACCATTCCGATCGCGATGTCGATCGGCGCGACCACGGGGCTAAACCCCATTATCTGCGGCCTTTCGGTGATGATTGCCGGAGACGCCGTACTGTACTATCCGGCGCAGAGCGCCTCGTCCCTGGTGGTTTATGAGCGGGGCCATCTCACGACCTCGGAAATCTTCCGTTTCGGGCTGTGGATGACCCTTGTAGCCTATTGGGCGGTCATATTCGTTGCGCTGCCCTATTGGCAGGCGGTCGGCGAGCCACTATACCCCCTTCCCCGCGGATAATCTTACCCGGCCGGAACGGCTTCCGGATCCGTCGTCCACCACCATCTTCATGGAAGCTGATAGCCTTTCTCCCGGAACAATCTCAGACAAGCGTCTGTGACGGCACCATCATAAAGGATCCCTTTATTTCTCTCGATCTCTTCAAGGGCTGCCTCTGCGCCCAAGGCCGGACGATAGGGACGGTGGGAAGCCGTGGATTCCACCACATCTGCCACGGCCATGATGCGGGCCTCCATCAGGATCTCATCCCCTTTCAGTTTTTCGGGATAGCCTGAACCGTCCATCCGTTCATGGTGCTGGTAAACAATCTGTGCCAGCGGCCAGGGCGATTCCACGTCCTTCAGCATCTCGTACCCTTTCCGGGAATGCTCTTTAATCAAGGAGAATTCGAGTTCCGTCAGCATGGTGGGCTTGGACAATATCTCCGCTGGGATCGATAGTTTTCCAATGTCATGGATGGAACCCGCCATCCGGATGCCGTCAATTCTATTTTGAGACAATCCCATCTCCGTCGCGATGGCGCGGGCAAGGTCCGCGGACCTGATCTGGTGACCGGCCGTATAGGGATCTCTGGCCTCCACGGCGGACACCATGACCTGGATGGTCGCACCGACTGCATTTCTGAGACTTTCGAGGGTCCGCTGAAGTTCCTCCTCCACCCGTTTGCGTTCACTGATATCCCGACACACATTCACAATGCCGAAAGGCGTGCCGTCTTCATTCCGCAGGACATCCCCGTTCACCTCGAAGGGGATTTTCCTTCCGTCCTTCATGAGCAGGTTGTATTCTCTGGGCCCTGTCCTGCTTTCCATCAAGAGCAGTGAGGTTTGTATCGCCCTCTCCCGGTCTTCAGGGGAAATGAACGCGAGCATGTTCTGACCTTCAATTTCCTCCCGGCCGTAGTCGCTGATCCGAAGGGCATGATCATTCACGAAGAGGATTTGTCCATCGAGATCGGTGCGGACAATAATATCCGGAATGGCATCGACCAGCCTTGTATACAATTCCTCGCTTTCACGCAGCGCCTCCTCGGCGTTCTTCCTCTCGGCTTCCGATTTTTCGAGCTCCCCGATTCTCCGTCTTAGAAACGACAATTCTTCGGTCAAAGCCTGGTTGGTCCGGGATGAATCTTTCATCGTGTGCTCCAAAAAAGTGAAAAATGATGACGATTGCAAAAAGCAGGCGTTGCGTGAAAACGCATCGACCTGCTGTGATATTGACGAGTATTCGGGAGATTGTCAAATGGAAAAAGGCCTGATTTGAGGATCCGGTTCAGGAATAGCCGCGTCCGTTCCTGTGCGGGGTTCCGGAAGAAATGTCCGGGGGTGCCCTCCTCGACGATCGCGGCGCAGCGGCTGACCGATCCCCCTACCTCTTCCGTCGACCTCTTTCATTGACACACCCGTCTGCTGCTGATAAAAATAATCCCATGCCTTTCAGTAGATCCCGAGGTCGCAGCCTCCGGCAAGGATCGCCCCGAGTTCGCGGCACTTTTCGATTGCCTCCCCGGAAATCTGTCCTTTGGCGATTACGGAATCATAGACTTTCCGGAATTGATAGCCGAGGGCAATCCGTTCAACCGCGTTCAGGGCGCCGCTGCCGTCATTTCCCGCGCTGACGAAAACGACATAGGGCTTCCGAAATACCTTGCCCTGTGCGGGGTAAAAGGTCCGGTCGAAGAGATCCTTCATCATCCCGGACATGGTTCCGAAATTCTCCGGGGTGCCGAAGGCAATCCCATCGGCGGCGACGAGGTCTTCCGTGACGGTCTCTCCGGCACGTTTAAGAATGACCTCAGTTCCTTCAATATCCCTCGCGCCTTCGGCGACGGCCTCCGCCATCCGTCTCGTGTTGCCGGTCTGCGAGTGGTAGATGATCAATATTCTGGCCATTGCGCCTCCACAATTCCCTTCCCGAACCCTATTCCTCTCTTGACAATATACGCCGATTCACTAAGATAAAGCAAACGCCAACCGTACCGGCGATGCGCAATCGCCCCCCTTTCCGGCCGGGGGGAGCGGGGCGTGCGTGATAACATTCCCGGAAGGACAAAGGAGGATTGAAATGCCCACGTACGAATATGAATGCAGGGACTGTAAAAAGAAATTTTCCGTCATCCTGAGCATTTCCGAACATGGAAAAACCAAGGTTGCCTGCCCGAAGTGCAAGGGGAAAAATGTCAAACAGGGCATCTCGCTCTTCACGACCAAGACCAGCCGAAAAAGCTGATCGCCGTCTCGGGATCCCGTGGCCGTTCCGGACATCAGCATGGGAAAGGCCGAGACCCGGGTGCAGGCCGTCATTGGGTCCGGGAGGAGCGCTCCCGCTTTGATGTGCGATGTTCCGGATGCCGTTCAGCTCCGGGAGTGCTGCGAGGCGATCTCCGCCGTCCGGGTACCGCCCGGTTTACGGATCAACGGTGGCGGCGGAAACGATTCTCGGGGCAGCACCTCCTTCTAATTCGAGGAACCCGTTGCGGAGGGCGGTCTTTCCGCCCGGTCGTTCTTCGACCCGGCGCCGGGTTTATTCATGACCGGGCCGTTGCGGTTTTTCCATATTCGACTGAGGAGACTTCACGAACCATTGTGTAGAAATGGAGGCGCTGAAGGATTGGGCCATGAAAGCAATTCAAGCGGACATCACCACGCTGAACGTGGACGCGATCGTCAATGCGGCAAACCACTCGCTTCTCGGGGGAGGCGGCGTTGACGGCGCGATTCACCGAGCAGCCGGTTCCGGATTGTTGGAGGAATGCCGGTCGCTGGGAGGTTGCCGCACCGGGTATGCCAAAATCACCCGGGGATACGGATTGCCGGCCCGATTTGTCATTCACGCCGTCGGACCCGTCTGGCGGGGCGGCCGCCGGGGAGAAGCGGAACAGCTCGCAGGCTGTTACCGGAAATCCCTGAGCATCGCTGCGGAAAGAGGATTGAAGACCATCGCATTTCCATCCATCAGCACGGGAATCTACGGATATCCGATCGAGGAGGCCGCAAGGATCGCCGTGCAAACCGTGAAGGCCGTGATCGGCCCGATGACCGATCCCCCGGAGGTGATCTTCTGCTGCTTCTCCCGGCAGGATCTGATGGTGTATCAACGTCTCCTCCAACAACGGGTTCAACGAAACCCTGAAAGCAAGTAACCGGCCATGAAGCGGATCGAAACCGTGAAACCCAACGGCGGCGAGACGCCCGCAGTTCATGCGGTGTTGGCCACGGCCATTTCCGAAGAAACATGCTGGCGGATCGGCACGTATCCAGAGGTAAAATCCTTGAAGATGGAAAGGAGGCTCTATGCGGGTACGGGTATCAGCGGTATTTGAAAGGGAAGGGGAGATCCTCTGCATGAAGTATGTCTACGGCGGCAAGGAGGTCTTTTCCCTGCCGGGCGGCGGCGTGGATCAGGACATTCCCCTCCGGGAGGCGATTGTGAGCGAATGGCGGGACGAACTCGGCGTCAAGCTTGAAACCGGCGATATCATCATGATCGGCGAAGCACCCGCCACCAAGCGGCATCCCCAGACCTTGCACATCGTCTTCAAGGCTCTCGAAATCCGCGGGACCCCCAAGATCCGTCGGGATCACACCCATTCCCTCGACATCGCCTGGGTTCCGATTGAAAGATTGGAGAAAACGCCTCTTTACCCGGATGTGGGGGGGCAACTCTACGACTGCCTGACGACCGGGCCGCGGAGATCCCTCGAATTTATCGGGAATTGCATGGAACGGGGATTCTGGTAAGCGGATGACGCGCCCGGAAAGGGAGAGGGAGATCGGAACTTAAAACATTTCATGTTTTCTACATGAACGTATAGTAGAGCCCTGAAAGAACCAGTGACGCAATCAGGACCATCACAATCGGTCCTATAATATACCGGTAATTTTCGAACAGCGGCGTCTGAAAATACCCGCAAGTGACCACGAAACACACATGGAGGGGAGACAGCATTGTTCCCATGAAACCAAAGGCGTACGCGCACGTGGCCGTCGCGGCCGTGACGCCCAGGGGCGGATCCTGCCCGAGAAGGGCAAATACAACGGGAAAACTGGCGCTCACGAAACCGATGACTATACCGGTGCCCAGGCCCGAAATAAAAGGGATCAGTACGATGACCGCCATCAGCGGAATGCCGGCACGAATGAACTCATCCCGCATGATGGTCACGAGTGTTGTTCCCGTTGCGTCAAGGGGGGCTTTGATGGTCGCGGAAAATAACAGGATGCCGATGATCAGAACGACCATCCGCCAGGTGTCTGTTTTTTTAAACAGGCCCAGAGAGGGTTTCCATGCGGACGCATGTCTGTAAAAAACCACCGCAATGGCAATGATCAAACCGATGGACATGGACAGAAGACTCGACAATGCACCGGTTAATCCGGTTTTGGGTAAAACCGCCGATCCCAGAACCGATATGAAAACGAGAATGGCTATAGGACCAAGAGCGGAAAGAAAGGCGGCAGGTTCCGGCTTCCCATTTTCTGAATGTCCAAAATTTCCCCGTTTCACTTTTTTCAGGATGAAAAAATATCCCCCGATCACTGCAGCAACAGTCAAGGGGATCTGGATAAGCAGGAAAACGGCCGTGGGCAGTTCAGAGTAGCGGATGGTCAGCACCACACCGGGGTAGAGAGGCCACCAGTATTCCCAGATATGCCTGAACCAGTAGTTGATGGCAGCCTTTTGCCCGGCTTCGACTTCACCGGACCCATCAATGGATGCGACAAGGGGGGCTGAAAAGATGGCTCCCCCGGGCATCGGTAAGAGGCCGACTATGGCCGGCAGACCGGCGAGGAGCATGTTCTTGTTGTTAAGCCATGATTTGAGCGCAGCGACCGTACGTTCCATCCGTCCGGATTCATTGAGCGACTCGGTGAAAAACAGAATCATCAGAATGACCACGGCAAGGAGGTAATTTTCCGGCATTCCGAGACTCTGAACCTGAAATACAAGGCCCGGTATCCCGGTGCCCGACCATAGCGAGAGCACCACGGAAAAAAGGAGGATGGCAAATCCCAGGGATGCGCCCAGCCGGTTGATCAGGAGAATGCCCGCAAAGGAAACCCCCATCTTTACATAAGCGGGGACATTGAGCAGAAATTCGATCACGATGGTATTCGCCTACTTCTTTCCTCAACAGTAAGGGTTGACAACACTCTTATCCAAATAATCCTGACAGATTCTAAACGATAATCCATTGATTACTGGTGCCCCTGGCGCGATTCGAACGCGCGGCCTGCGGATTAGGAATCCGTCGCTCTATCCGTCTGAGCTACAGGGGCGATCCGGCGGGAAGAGCGCTCCGTCTAACACGCTTTGCGGCGGGAGTCAATACGCTTTCCCCGCGGGGGTGGCCGGAAAACAGGGGCGCCGTCTCCCTTTTTAAACCTGGAAAAGCATCCGGGAGGGGAGTTCGATGCAGGTCAGGCGTCCGCCGTAAACCAGCCCCGTGTCGATGCCGATCTTGTTTTCCTGGAAGAGGGGTTCGCGGAGGGGGGTGTGGCCGAAGACGACGGTCTTCCCGAAATCCCAGTCCGAATCGATGAACTCGTTGCGGATCCACAGAAGGTCCTCCGGCGACTGCCCGGCAAGAGGAATCCCCGGCCGGAGCCCCGCGTGGACAAAAATGTATGCCTCCGTTTCGTGATGAAAGGGTAAGGCGGCGAGGAAACGGAGATGGTCCTCCGGGAAGCCGGATCCGGCGCGCGCATCGGCGAGGGTGAGACCGTATGAGTTGAGTGTGATACCTCCGCCGTTGATCATGTAAAGCTGTTCGTCCTTTCCCTCCAGGTAATAATTCAGAAACATCGACTCGTGGTTTCCCCGGAGGCAGATCAGGTGCGGGAAGGTCTTTTTCAGATCGAGGAGGGTCTCGATGACCCCCCGGGAGTCGGGACCGCGGTCGAGGTAATCGCCGACGAAAACGACGCTGTCAATGAGCGGGTCGGGCCGGATCCGGGCGAGGAGCTGCTTCAGTTTGTGATTGCAGCCGTGGATGTCGCCGATGGCGAATATCCGTCTGGTCATGGCGGGGGTTCCTCCGGACCGGTCTTTCCGTGCCGGTCTACGCGAGGCGAAACCTTTCCAAATGTCTCACCGTGATGAATATGCGGGATCAATTCCCAGCCGTCGCTTGCGGCAGGGCAGCTCAGCGGCCGTTCGGTGCGAAAAGGGCCTCGACGAACTCCCCGGCGCAGAAGGGTCGCAGGTCGTCCGCCTGCTCGCCGACACCGATATAACGGAGCGGGATACCCAGTTCTTTCGTGATCCGGACGACAACGCCCCCCTTCGAGGTCCCGTCCAGCTTCGTCAGGACAAGGCCCGTGACGCCGATCTCGTCCCGAAACATCCGCGCCTGGGCAATGGCGTTCTGGCCCGTTGTTGCATCGAGGATGAGAAGGACCTCATGCGGCGCGCCGGGGAGCTCCCGCGCCATGACCCGCTTCATTTTCTTGAGCTCCTCCATCAGGTTCACCTTCGTATGGAGGCGGCCGGCGGTGTCGATGATGACGACGCCCGGCCGGCCGGCTTTGGCGGCGCGGATCGCGTCGAAGACGACGGCGGCGGGGTCGGCGTTGGCGGCCTGCCGGATGAGCGGGACATTCGCCCGCTTCGCCCAGGCCTCCAACTGTTCGATGGCCGCCGCGCGGAAGGTGTCGGCGGCAACGAGCGTCACCGCGCGGCCCTCCTCCTTCAGGTTGCGGGCGAGCTTGCCGATGGTCGTGGTCTTCCCCGTGCC
>JAFGRP010000081.1 GCA_016935075.1 Deltaproteobacteria bacterium
ATCCTGAATCAAATCGAACGGGGACAGATTCTACCCCCGTTGGGGACGGTCATCAGGCTGGCCAAAGCCTTTGATCTGAAAGTGGGATATTTCATCTCCGGTGAGGAGGGAAAGGATTACACGATCGTTCGCCGGGAGGATCGACAACCGACCTCCCGATACGATCCCACGAAGGAACGGCTCCATGGCTATGAATACGAGTCCCTCGCGCCCCGTAAAATGGACAAACACATGGAACCTTTCCTGGTCACCCTCAAACCCTCTGAAACCGAGGAGGAGAGATCGACCCATGACGGCCAGGAATTTATCTTTGTCCTGCAGGGGAGCATGGAGGTGCGTCTCGGGGATCATATCCACGTTCTTGAGCCCGGCGACAGCATTTTTTACAATGCCTCAGTCCCTCACCTGGTGAAATGCCACGGCAAGGAACTCACCAAGATTCTTGCCGTCCTGTATGTAGGGAAATAATCATCCCCAATAGGTGTCTGCGTCAATGAATCGTTGAAAGAAGAGAGAATCAGCAAGATGTCTTTATGTTATCAGATGGATGAAAAGCATGAAATGATCCGCATGGCCGCCAGGGAGTTCGCGGAGAGCGTAATCAAGCCCGTGGCCGGGGAACTGGATGAAAAAGAGGAGTTTTCCGTATCCTTGACCCAAGAGATGGGGAATATCGGTCTTTTCGGCATGGTTGTTTCGGAAGAGTATGGGGGCCAGGGCCTCGACTATATTTCCTATATCATCGCCGTAGAGGAAGTTGCCCGGGTGGACGGTTCTCAGGCAGCCACCCTCGCTGCCGCCAATTCTCTGGGAATATACCCCATTTATGCGTTTGGCTCGGAAGCCCAGCGAAGAAAATATCTTCCTGATCTCTGCCGGGGAAAAACACTGATGGGATTCGGGCTTACCGAGCCCAATGCGGGCTCCGATGCAGGCGCGACCCATACGAGGGCTTTTCAGGACGGAGACTCTTGGGTCATCAGCGGCCGAAAAACCCTGACCACCAACGCCAACACATCGATCACCAAAGGGTCGATCGTTCAGGCGGTGACCGGCGTGAGGCCGAACGGTAAAGCGGATTATTCCTGTTTTATTGTGGAAAACGGCACACCCGGGTTCAGCCTGAATACGCTGAAGCGAAAACTCATGTGGAGGGCATCCAACACTGCGGAACTTTTTTTGGACCATTGCCGTGTCTCCGGGGATGCCATTCTCGGGAATCAGGGAGACGGCTTCAAGCAGATGCTTGCCACCCTGGACGGCGGGCGACTTTCCATCGCTGCCATGGGGCTTGGTTGCGCCCAGGGGGCCTACGAGGCAGCGCTGCGTTATTCCAAGGAACGGATCCAGTTCGGACGCCCCATCTGCAAGCAACAGGCCGTTGCCTTCAAGCTGGCGGACATGGAATTGAAGATCGAACTGGCAAGAAACCTTTTGTACAAGGCCTGCTGGCTGTGTGAGAACAAACGCCCCTTTGGAAAAGAGGCCGCCATGAGCAAACTCTACTGCAGTGAGATCGCCAAGGAGGTGGCCGATGAAGCCGTTCAGATCCACGGAGGATACGGTCTGTTCAAGGATTATGAGGTGGAGCGTTTTTATCGGGACCAGCGGCTGCTGCAAATTGGAGAAGGGACCTCTGAGATCCTTCGGATCGTGATTTCGCGTGCGATCGGCTGTTAGAGGAGATCCATGAAGATTATCGTAACCGTAAAACAAGTCCCCAAAACCCATGAAGTCAGGATCAATCCGAAAACCGGCACGCTGGTTCGGGAAGGGGTCCCCAGTGTCATCAACCCGGAAGACAAGAATGCCATCGAGGAGGCGCTCAGGATAAGAGAAAGCCATGACCCTGTAGAGGTGACGGCCTTATCCATGGGACCCCCGCAGGCCGAAGCCGCTCTCAGAGAAGCGCTTGCCATGGGAGTCGACCGGGCGATCCTTGTCAGCGACAGGGCCTTTGCAGGAGCCGATACCCTGGCAACCAGCTATATCCTGTCTGTAGCGATTAAGAAAATAAGGAAATACGATCTGATCCTGTGCGGAAGACAAGCGACGGATGGCGACACCGGCCAGGTGGGGCCGCAGCTTGCGGAAATTCTGGGTCTTCCGCAAGCAACCTTTGCCGAAGAGATCGGCGTTCAAGGTAAGGTGGTGACCGTAAAGAGTCGTTTCGACAGCGTGATGCGGACGGTCGAGATGAAAATGCCCGCGTTGATTGCGGTCTCCGGTCGTATCAACAGGCCTCGATTCAAGACGATGAATGGGGTCCTGAGGGCCTTTCGGGATAAAGAGGTCATCCTCTGGACGGAGAAGGACCTGAAGCCGAATCCGATGCGAATCGGCATCAACGGCTCACCGACTTGGGTTCGAAAGACCTTTGTTCCCAAGCACAGCCGTGACGGGCTTGTAATCGAGAAGCAGCCAACTGATATTGCTGAAGATTTCATGAATTACCTTCTGGAGAAGGCTCTTATCCGATTGTAAGGCTCTTTTTCGATGAACAGCTCCGGTGTTCCTTTTCCGGATGGAGAGAACGCCTTAAGGACAAGGATAATTTATGTCTGTAGTGATTCATGAAGAAAAATGCACGGGATGCAAACGCTGCATCGCAGCGTGCCCTTATGGGGCGATAAGCCTTCAGAAAAAAAAGGCGGTTTTAAACGCTGCGTGCACGAGCTGCGGAGCGTGTATCGATTCCTGTAAGTTCAGCGCCATCGCCTTCGAAGGCATTCAGGAAAGAATTCAAATGGATGTCGCCCCATTTAAGGGGATCTATGTTTTCATCGAACACCAGGATCAGACCCCTTCAAAGGTGTCGCTGGAGCTTCTGGGAAAGGCACGGGGCCTGGCGGAGGAGTTTTCAAGGCTTGGAAAAACCCAGCAGGTGACCGCGATCCTGATCGGCCATGAACTGGGCCATATCGCGGATGAATTGATTTATTACGGGGCGGACCATGTGATTCTCATAAAGGATGAACCTTTTGGCGTGTATCGCACGGATATTTACACCAAGGCAATCGTGCAGGTGGTCAGGGAGAAGAAGCCCGAAATTCTGCTGTTCGGCGCAACTCCGCAGGGCCGTGATCTTGCCCCGCGTGCGGCCAATCGGCTGAGAACCGGTCTGACCGCGGACTGCACAACCCTGGAGATCTGCACCAAAGAGCACATTATGCTGCAAACCCGGCCGGCTTTCGGCGGCAACGTGATGGCTACCGTCGTCTGTCCTGATAACCGTCCGCAAATGGCCACCGTGCGTCCGGGCGTGATGAAGGAGAGTCCTCGCGATCCGCACAGAACCGGTACCAAAGAAGTGATGACGATTGAACTGGACAAAAAAGATTTCATCCTCCGGGTGCTCGATATCGTTGCATCCACCAGGAAAGGTCTGGCGCTGGAAGATGCCAGGATCATCGTTGCCGGAGGGCACGGGATGAAAAATCAGAACGGATTCAAGATCCTGGAAGAACTTGCCACCGAACTTTACGCTGAAGTGGGGGCTTCCCGAGCGGCTGTGGATGCAGGCTGGATCGGACAGGATCACCAGATCGGCCAGACCGGAAAAACGGTTCGTCCGGAACTGTATGTCGCCTGCGGCATTTCGGGATCCATCCAGCATCTGGCCGGAATGGCGCAA
>JAFGRP010000082.1 GCA_016935075.1 Deltaproteobacteria bacterium
GCGCCCGGGTCGCCTTCGTCAGCGTTGCATAAGACGTATTTGACATCGCCCGGCGAAGCGGCGGCGAACTTCCATTTCATGCCGGTCTGAAAACCGGCGCCGCCGCGGCCGCGGAGCCCCGAATCGAGGACCTCCTGGACGATCTGATCCGGCGTCATCTCCGTCAACGCTTTGGCCATGCCGGCGTAACCATCGCGGGCGATATACTCCTCGATTTTCTCCGGATCGATGAGACCCCGGTTCCGAAGCACCCGCAAATCCTGAAGCGCGAAGAAGGGGATATCCTGCATCGTGGGTATAACCCCTTCCGTGACGGGTTCCCTGTAGAGGAGACGCTGCAGGACCCGACCCTTGACCAGGTGCTCTTCGACCAGTTCCGGAATATCCTCCGGCTTGATCGTGACATAGAGGATCCCTTCGGGATAAACGACCATAACGGGACCCATGGCGCAGAATCCGTTGCAGCCGGTCTCCACCAGTCTGATTTCGCCGGAAAGACCTTGTTTTTCCAGTTCGGCGATCAAAGCCTTTTTCACTTCAAGGCTTCCGGACGCATGGCAGCCCGTTCCTCCGCAGAGCAACAAATGCGAGCGAAAAACTTTCATGTGGATTTCATCCTCCTTACAGATGACGATATCATTTCGACCGGTTCCGGAGCGGCGAATTCGAACCCATGGCAAACGGCTCTTCTGAATAACTTCAAAAGAGACCTCTGTGCCATTTGGAAATCGGAATCCCTCCGCGCGCTGGACATTTTTCGACCCTGCGCCTCCTCGCTTCGCTGCGGGGGCAGGGTGCCCCGAAAAATCTCCAATGCGCGCTTCCGGGATCCGATTTCCAAGTCTTCAAAAATTATTCCTTGATAAAGCGCCTCCCGGGGAGTCGCATGTCGCTATTTTAAAATTTCCGCGCCCCTCGCCAGAACGAACGGCGTCTGGATCTCACCCCGCAGAATATGTCTTTTGAAGATCTGTCTCATCTTGTTCGTATCGACATACTCGTATTTGATCGGTTCCTGACCGAGGATCTCCACCGTGACCAGCGGTTCGCGGCTGCAGAGTCCCATGCAGCCGGAGGTTGTGACCATGACGTCGGTCGAACCCGCCTCCTCGATTTCGCGGAGCAGTTCATCCATGACCTGCTTTGCCCCGGAGGCGATCCCGCAGGTGCCCATATGAACCGTGACTTTCACGCGGTTGAATCCCTCCCGGAGGGCGGTTTCGGCGTGAACCTTTTCCTTGATCTTCTTCAAATCTTCAATCTTCAGCTTGGCCATCGTCATCCACCTCGCAATCAATTGTATTGGCTGAGTACATCCTTAATCATGTTTGGTTTGATTCGGCCGTGGACATTCTCATCGACGATCACCACCGGTCCCAGGCCGCAGGCGCCGAGGCAGCGGACCGTTTCATAGGTGAATTTCCGGTCCGACGTGGTCTCTCCTTCCTTGATGCCGAATTCCTTCGAAAGGGCTTCCGCAATGGCCTTGCCGCCGCGCACGTAGCAGGCCGTTCCGAGGCAGACGCGAACGGTATGCCGGCCGCGGGGGGTCATCGTAAAAAACGAATAGAAAGTAACCACGCCGTAAACCCGGCTGAACGGGAGATTCAGATCTTTGGCGATCTTCTTCTGGACGGAAACCGGCAGATATTCAAGGGCGACCTGCGCCTCTTCGAGGATGGGGATCAATCCTCCCGGTTTTCCCCGGTGTTTGACGATGATGGCTTCCAGTTTTTCAATCTGTTCGGCAGTAAATTCATTCAACAGCCCGCTGTTTTGCGCATTCATGTACCGCATCCTCCTTCAAAATGATGAGCGCTTTTCGCCTCCGTTCCTATCTCGCTGAGACCTTCAATAATATGTCGCCGGATCAGTTTCAAGACCTCCACATGATTCATCGGTATATCACCGATTTCACTTCGGACATCCCGAGTGTCCAGCGTAAAGGCACGCCCATCGCATTCATGCCGGCAGATAAAATCAACGCCGCCATTGCCGGCTATGAGGGCCATGAGGGTGCCGGTAAGATCGCCCAACGGTTGGCGGTCGAGATGTCCGAGCTGAAATTCCACGGCCACGCGGGTTCCCCCCCCTTCGCGCGACTTGAGCGCGAAACTCCCGCCGGTCCTTTTTGCAGCTTCCGCAAGCATCGGAAGTCCCAAGCCCACCCTTCGCACCTTTTTGGAGGTATAGAAGGGGTCCATCGCCTTTTTCAGGGTTGCTTCATCCATCCCCGTTCCGTCATCCCGGATCTCGATTCCCAGGCGGTCTTTCATCCGGTCTTCGCTAATGTTGATGGAGATCGTCTTCGCCCCGGCTCTGACCGAATTTTCGGCAATATCGAGAATATGCAGGGCCAGCTCCAGCATCAGCAACCCGCTATGCGGCGGCCCCCCTGTCCGGAAAAAGCCATCTTCAGTTCGTGAACCGACGGTTCAGCCAGGAAGATTTCTGTATGCCCGCTTCCGATTTCTTCAATCCGATGGGCATCCGACGATGCCAGAAAGGGATAATGTGCAAGCTCCGGGTACTTCCCGCGCGCACGTGCCAGTCCGGTTCTTTCAGAAATTTCCAGGGCGTCGAAAGGAATCTCCGGATCGACAAAACCGAGATTGCTTATCACACTGAAGCTCTGCCGATCAATATGAGAAGCGACCGTGAGCCCTCCGAAGTCATGAATATGCCAGACCAGATCGGCCAAGGCCAGTTCCGTTGCCCCGATCAAAAGCCGTTCGTTAAATCCCTGGACCTCGTCCAACTCATTCACGATTGCCTGGCAGCCGAAGCGACTTTCATCGTTTATTCCGGGCAAATGGGCGTAAACGAGTTCCTGGAGCCGCTGCAGACAATCCATCCGGTCAAAGAGCGCGAGCAGATGGACCTCTTCCCGGCTTGTGACCTCCATGCCGGGGAGAACGACCAGTTCGCGACCCCGTGCCGCCCGGATCACATAGGGGACATTTTCCGATGCGTTGTGATCACAGATGGCGATCACATCCAGTTTTTCAGCAACGGCCCGTCCGACAAGAGCGCCGGGGTACATATCCAGGCCGGCACAGGGCGAAAGGCAGGTGTGCACATGAAGATCGCAACGAAAAGCCCTGATCATCTTCCGGAGGATTCCCCTTTCCTCACTGCGATGGTTCTGCTTTCCGCGGGTAGATCATCTGATAGATTCTGCCCGCCACTTCGAAGGCAGGCAGATCCGCCGTGAAAAGCGGGATATTTTCCCGGACGGCCTTTTCCAGAGTGTCCGCGGCGGGTTCAGAGCCCAGGACCATGATAATTCCGGCGAGATCCTTGAGGCTGGCGACCGCGACGATGTTCTGGTGGATCTGCCGGGTGATCCAGAGATCCCCTTCCCGGCTGTTGGCCATGACATCGCTCAGCAGGTCGCCGACATATCCCCCCCGGACCTCAATCCCCAATCTGTCTCTGCCCGATTTTACACGGAGTTGCAATGCTTGTACGATGGTCTCGAGATTCATAATCCGGTCTCCGGCGTTAACGATCCTGTTCCTGATGCGTATGGATGATCATTTTCAGGCGGGTTCCGATGCCCACATCGGATGACATATGAAAGATATCCGAGAAGTTGCGGATGTTGTTCAATCCCATGCCGGCGCCGAAACCCATCTGCCGGATCTTATCGGTGGCGGTCGACCAGCCTTGCTGCATGGCCAGACGGATATCGGAAATCCCCGGCCCCTCGTCCACGACTTCGATTGCAACATGCCCGGGCAGCACATGGAGTCGGATCATCCCCTGCCGGGCATAGGAAACGATGTTGATCTCCGATTCATAGGCGATGACAGCCGCCATCCGAACCACATCTTTCTCGATCCCCATTTCTTTGAGGATCGTCTTGATCTTTCCGGAAACCCGGCCCGCATCTTCAAAATTGCCCCCGTCAACGGGAAAGCTGTCCTCGTACAGCCGTTTTTCACAAGCGGACACGGTACTCGTCCACTTTCTGCGCTGAACCGATAATCCCTTTTTCATACAGGCGTCCCGCCGATTCAAAAAGGATATATCTTGTTGCAAGAAGGGGGATATTTTTGTCTGACGCAGCGAGGATGGTTTCCGGAGGCGGTCTCTTCCCTCGAACCAGGATGATGGCCGCGATGTCCAACACATAGGCCGTGCGGATGATCTGCGGATTGGTCAAACCCGTCAGAAGAAGGCATCCGGAGTCGGCGAAAGCCAACACATCACTCATAAGGTCGGCACCGAAAGCGGTATGGACCTCCATATCAAGCTTTTCAGCCCCGACCAGCACCTCGGCATCCAGGATTTTCTGTACCTCACGAAGGCGCAACATTCACTTCCTTCCCGCTGCATTTCCTCCCTGCGGGATTATGGCAAGGGATTCGCATCTTCCGCTCATCTAACGGTATTCCCTGGAGGAAGAGGGAACAATCCGGTAATGGGGATCATCAGGAAAAGAACGTCATTGCCATGAAATGTCTGGCGACCCGTATCATAATCAAAAAGGGGTGTCAAATCAAAAAGGGGCGATCAAAAAGGGGCGATCCTACATTTTTACGCAGGAATCTTTCAGGAACCTTCGGAATATAGATGGATTATATCGATGTTCTCTGTTTTTGACCTTGATGTGGAGGCGCATCCGTCAAAAAGTCTTTGCTTCTCCCCGCCATTTACGTTAGAAAATACCATGCATCATCTGATCGATGAATATCTCAACCACCTGACGGTCGAAAAGGGGGCCTCCCGCAACACAATCGACGGGTACAGCCGGGATCTGAACCGGTTTGCAGGGTTTGTCGGCGCAGGGGGAACCCGCGGGATCGGCGGGGTCGGGACGGAGGAGGTAATTTCTTTTCTGGCGTCGCTGCAGGGAGAAGGTTTGACGGCCAATTCGGTGAATCGCGCCCTGGCGGCCATCAGGGGTTTTTATAAATATCTCCTTCGGGAGAAGAAGGTGGAAAATTCCCCTGTGGTCCATATCGAACTGGCCAAGGTTTGGATGCGACTTCCCGATGTCCTGGGCCGGGAAGAGATGGACCTTCTTCTGTCGCAACCCGGCGCGGCGAAGCCGGCGGACCTTCGGGATTCCGCCATGCTCGAACTCCTGTATGCGACCGGGATCCGGGTATCGGAGCTGATCGGGCTGACCCTAAACAGCGTCAACTGGCAGGTGGGGTATCTGGTTGCCAGGGGAAAGGGAGAAAAGGAGAGGATCGTTCCCGTGGGACGCACGGCGTATGATCGGGTCAAACGTTATCTGGACGGGGCGAGGCCTCTTCTTCTCAAGGGAGCGGAGAATGATCACCTGTTTCTGAACCGCTCGGGGAAAGGGATGACCCGGCAGGGATTCTGGAAGATCGTGAAAAAACACGCCGCGAAGGCAGGCCTGGGCAAGAGGGTTCATCCGCACACCTTCCGGCATTCCTTCGCCTCGCATCTGCTTGCGGGGGGCGCCGATCTGCGCTCCGTGCAAATCATGCTGGGTCATGCCGACATCTCTACGACGCAGATCTATACGCATGTAACACGGGAACGACTGAAGGAGATCCACCGGAAGTTTCATCCCCGGGGGTAAGGAGATCTTCGTCCAAGGGATGATCCAGGGCGGTCGAGAGGGCAGAATCTATGGAATATCATTCGGGTAAAGCATCGAGACCTGTGAGGAAAAAGCGAAAATCGACGAAGATCCGGATCGTGGTTCTGATTCTCGTGATCTTGGTCGCATGCGGGCTGGCCGCATTCGGGTTTCCGGAAAGAATTAAAGGAATCCCGGAAGGATGGACAAGAATCCGGAATCTCTTTTCCTTCATCGTTCTCGACCGGAAACCCCATTTCTATGCAGTCGTTCTGGAGAAAAACGGGAGGGATTACCGCTTGACCTCCCGTGATATCTTTGAGGTCTCCTACCGGGACGAATTTGTGATCAAGGAAATTTCGACGGATGTGCTCTTCGGCGGCGGGGTTACCGCGGATATCGAAGGGATCGGGGGCAAGGATGATTTCCGAAAGCTTATCAAGGGAATCGATCTGGTGGACAAGGCGGTCCTGACCGGCCGAAACGGAAGCCGGAAAAATAAACAAGGCGGCTTTTCACTGCAGATTACCTATCGAGGCGATCCGATTGCGGCCATTCCCATCCAGGTACAGATCACGCCGCAGGACTGGCTGCGATATGCCCGGAGCTCGGGGAATCAGAGGGTCCAGATCGAATACCTGAAACGGGCGATTGCCATGAACCGGGAAGATACGAACGTGCGCCGCATGCTCGCCTCCACATACCTTCATGCCGGAATGACGTCAGAGGCGATTGCACAGTATCAGGAAATCCTGATTCTGAAACCGAACGATCCGGTTATTCTGGCGGAATTGGCCAAGTGCTATCTGAAGAGCGGACAATACGAGGATGTAATCCGGATCACTGCGCGGGCCGTTAAAGCC
The DNA here is from genome assembly GCA_016935075.1 of Deltaproteobacteria bacterium. Taxonomy (GTDB): domain Bacteria; phylum Desulfobacterota; class Syntrophia; order Syntrophales; family UBA5619; genus UBA5619. Next base: position 6,427 of record JAFGRP010000082.1, read on the forward strand.
AATCCGCAGGATGACGCCGCGCTGGCGGACATGGCCCTTGCCTGGAGCCGGATGGGGGATTGGAAGAAGGCGATCACCTCTTACCAGGCCTCCCTGAAGATCCGGCCCGACAATCCCGTGGCCATCTTCAAACTGGCAGAGGCTTATGAAAAAACGGATCAACTCGCAAAGGCCGTTGAACAGTACCGCATTGTTCTGGAGAAGGTGCCGAAGGCCGATCATGTGGCGGCCGCACTGGCGAGCCTTTCCCTAAAGATGGGAAATTTCGACGAGTCGATCCGGTGGCATCGGGAGGTTCTCAAACGGCAGCCCAAAAACGCCGCCGTCTATGCCAATCTCGGCTTGTCCCATGGCGGCAAGGGACAGGTCAGGGAGGAGATAGAGAATTACGTAAAGGCCATCGAACTGGACCCGCGGGACCCGATCGTCCGGTTCAATCTGGCGGCCGCCTATGAAAAGGCAAAAAAAGAGCCGGAGGCGGTTCGCGAATATCAGAAGGTCCTGGAATTGAAACCCAATGATCAGGAGGCGCTGGAAAGGCTGGCCGCCCTCCATTTCAAGGCGAAGCGTTTCAGCGAGGCCATCCCTCTGTACGAAACCGCGGTGAAGACGAATCCAAAGAAGGCTGCGATCCACACCCGTCTTGGTTTTGCCTATGCGGTACTGAAGAAACCGGCCCAGTCCGCCGAGAACTATGAGAAGGCCATCCGGTATGGGGCAAAGGACCCCCAGATTTGGAAAGACCTGGCCCTGGCCTATGCTCAGATGGGCAAGAAGAGAGAATCGATCGCGATGTATGAGAAAATCGCGGCGGCGAATCCCACGACGGATGTCTTGAACATCCTGGCCGATGCCTATATGAAGGAGAGACAGTACGACAAGGCCATCCGGGTCTATCAGAAGCTGATCGACCTGAATCCGAAAAAGGCCGAAGGCTATGCGAGCATCGCGTATGCGTACGGCCTCAAGGGGGACCTGGACCGGCAGATCGAATACTACCGAATGTCGTTGAAGCTGGATTCCGAGGACGGTGATGTCTATGAGAATCTTGGGGCGGCCTATGAGAAGAAAGGTCTTTTTCAGGAGGCGCTCAAGGCCTACACGACGGCATATGAATTGAATCCCGATTCAACGAGGGCGGCGCGGCGGATTCCGCAGATGAAGATTAGGATCATGCAGCAGAAAAATCAGTAAATGCAGAAGAGGTGTGCGGATGAAGAAGATCAACGTCGGCGGTGTGGAGATCGGGGGCGGCGCCCCTCTGGCGCTTATCGCCGGACCGTGTGTGATCGAGGACGAAGAGATGACGGCGAGGATCGCCCGCGACCTGAAGGCGCTGACGGGGGATCTCGGGATACCGTTTATCTTCAAGGCCTCCTACGACAAGGCGAACCGGACCTCCGGGGATGCCTACCGTGGGCCGGGGCTGGTCCGGGGACTGGGGATCCTGAAAAGGATCCGGGAGGAATTTGCCATTCCCGTTCTGTCCGATGTCCATCGTTTTGAGGAGATTGCGCCGGCGGCCGCGATCCTCGATGTTCTGCAGGTCCCGGCCTTTCTCTGCCGTCAGACCGACTTTGTCGTCGAAATCGCCCGCCGGGCGAAGGCGGTGAACATCAAGAAGGGGCAATTCCTTGCCCCGTGGGACGCCGTCCACATCGTGGAGAAAACCGCGGCGGCGGGAAATGATAACATTATGCTGACCGAGCGGGGGGTCAGTTTCGGTTACAACAATCTCGTCGTGGATTTCCGCTCCTTCCCGATTCTGCAGAAAACGGGATATCCGGTTATCTTTGATGCCACGCACAGCGTACAGCTTCCCGGAGGTGCCGGCAGAGCATCGGGCGGCGACCGCGGCATGGTTCCCGGCCTTGCCCGGGCCGCAGTGGCAGCCGGAATAGACGGCCTGTTTTTCGAGGTTCATCCCGACCCGGACTGTGCGCTGTGTGACGGGCCGAATTCCCTGGCGCTGGACAGCCTTCCGAAACTGTTGACGACCCTGATGAAAATCGATGCCGCGGTTCGTGGACAACAGGGATGATGGTGTGCAACCGGTTAAAAGAGGAACGATGGTGAAAGAGGAAACCGAAGAGAGGCTTCTGAAAAAAATTCGACGGATTAAAATCCTGATCCTCGACGTGGACGGGGTTCTGACAGACGGACGGATCGTCATCGACGATGCGGGGCTGGAGAGCAAAGCCTTTGACGTGAAAGACGGTCACGGTCTGAAAATTCTTATGAGATACGGAATCGATGTGGTGCTGCTGACGGGAAGACGATCCCGGGCGATCGAACACCGCGCCGCCGATCTGGGAATCACCGAGGTTCATCAGGGGGTCTGGAACAAGGCGGAAGCCTTTGCCGATATCCTGAAGCAGCGGAATATGCGCCCGGAAGAGGCGGCCTGTGTCGGCGATGACGTGGTCGATATTCCGCTCCTCAGGAGGGCGGGGTTTTCCGTCGCTGTGGCCGACGCCGTTCCGGAAGTCAGGCGGATCGCCGATTATGTGACACGACAAGGGGGTGGACGGGGGGCCGTTCGGGAGGTGTGCGAGTTGATTCTGAAAGCGCAGAACCGTTGGGCGGAAGTGGCCGCGCGGTATGAATTTGCGTAATCTCCCGCGATCCGGGGAGCCGACGTTTCACCTTTACATCCCCTGGCCCGGGTGGTATAAAATTTCCGACACGTGCGATGGGAAAAACTTCCGGACGGTCGGCGGAAAACCCGGGCAGAGCGTATGAAGATAAAAAGAACGACGGTGCTCATCGTTGCGATCCTGACGGCAATCCTGTCCGTGACAGCAATCCTCGCGATCGGCCTTCGCGGGACGCCGGAGAAGGCACTGCTCAAGATCATGTCGGACCGGGTCGATCTGCAGGTCAGGAATGTCCACTACACCGAAGTCGGGCATTCCGGTATGAAGTGGGAGATCACGGCGGATACGGCCCGGTATCGGAAAAAGGAGAACCTGGCTCTCTTCGAAAAGGTGCAGGTCCGACTGGTGATGAGAGACGGCCGGGTCTTCGTGATGAACGGCGACCGGGGGGTGCTCAACACCCAGTCCCGCAACGTGGAAATCGAAGGGAATGTCGGGATCGTTTCGGAAAATGGCGACCGTATTTCGACGGACCGCCTTCTTTACCGGCATGCGGAAAAGCGGATCGAAACGGACCGGCCCGTGATTATGGAAAACAGGAGTGTCCGGATCAGCGGTGTGGGGATGATATTGACCCTGGACGAAAAAACGGTCACGCTCCTGTCGCAGGTACGGGCGAATTCAACCGGGAAATGAGAGAGGGAAAAGAATGTTGGAAAGGTTTCTGCGCATTATCGTTGTCCTGGGCGTTTTGATGGCGGTCCTGTATCCGCCGGGGGTCACGCCGGCCGAAACGAAGAAAAAACCCGGGATCGGGAAGAATCAGCCGATTCAGATTGTTTCCGACCGTCTGGATGCGTACAACGAAAAACGGATGGTCGTTTTTTCCGGGAATGCCGTAGCCACGCAGGGTGCGCGGACGATCCGGGCGGATCGTCTGACGCTCTACTACAAGGAAAACAGAAGGACGGACGGCCGGTCGACCGCGGAGGTCGAAGGAACAGGAGATCTGGAGAGGGTGGAGGCGAAGGGGCACGTGGCGATTACCGAGGGCGAACGTGTCGTGACCGGAGAGGAGGCCGTCTTCGAACAGGATATCCAGAGGATCACCATGACAGGTGGAGCGGTTCTGCGCGAAGGCGCCAATGTCGTCCGGGGTGACCGGATCGTCGTGTTTCTGGACGAGAACCGGGGAATGGTGGAAAGTACGCAGAACGGGCGTGTAACAGCCACGATCTATCCCGGAGAGACCCAGGAGAAAAAATAAGGATCAGGGATCTTTTCATGGGAAAATTGACGGCAACGGATCTGATCAAGATTTACAGCGGCAGAAAGGTGGTGAACCGGATTCGTCTGGAGATCAATCCCGGCGAGGTGGTAGGACTCCTGGGGCCCAACGGGGCCGGAAAGACGACCACCTTCTATATGATCGTCGGGCTGATCAAGCCGGATGGGGGGACGATTTTCCTCGACGGCGAGGATTTGAGCCGGTCTCCGATGTATATCCGGGCGCGGAAAGGGCTGAATTATCTTCCCCAGGAGCCGTCCATTTTCCGGAAGCTGACGGTGCGGGAGAACATCATGGCGATCCTCGAGACGCTTCCCATTGCCCCGGCAGAGAGGGAGGAACGTCTGCACCTGCTCCTTGCAGAACTGGATCTGACGCAACTCGCGGACAACAGGGCCTATTCGTTGTCCGGAGGCGAGAGAAGGCGGGTGGAGATCACGCGGGCGCTTGTCACCTCGCCGAAGTACATCCTTCTCGATGAACCCTTCGCGGGGATTGATCCGCTGGCGGTGGCGGATATCGGGAGGATTATCGCCAAGCTCCGGGCGAAGGGAATCGGGGTCATCATTTCCGATCATAATGTCCGGGAGACCCTCTCCGTCTGTGATCGCGCCTACATCATCAACGAGGGAACGATTCTCGTTGAGGGAAAACCGGAAGAAATCGCCGGCTCCGAGATTGCGAGGAAGATTTATCTCGGCGATAATTTTAAATTCTGAAGACGAAAAGACAACCGGAACATGGCATTTGAACTCAAACAGAATCTGAAACTGACCCAGCAGTTGATCATGACGCCGCAGCTCCAGCAGGCCATCAAGCTCCTGCAGATGTCGAGGCTCGATCTGGTCGATATGGTCCAGCAGGAGATGGAGGAGAATCCGCTTCTGGAGGAGATCACGTCGGATGAGGATTCCGAGGTCGAAAAGAAGATCGAACCTGCAGAAACCGCGGAAGAGGACCGGGAAGAACCCCAGACCGTCCAACGGACCGAAGAGCTGACGGGCGAGGGGGACGGCCGGGAAGATTTCGACTGGGACAACTATCTGGAAGATTATGGTCCGATGGGGGTCACCTATGACCGGAAGGAGTCGACCGCCCCTTCGTGGGACAACCTCCTCGCGGCAAAGCCATCGCTCACGGACCATTTGATGTGGCAGCTCCATCTTTCCCGCTTCAGTGAAGATGAAAGGCATATCGGCGAACAGATCATCGGCAACCTGGATCACAACGGTTATCTGGTCGCCACACCGGATGAAATTGCGATCCAGGAGAAAGTGGTATCCGATTTCGTCGAAGGGGTGTTGAAAAAGATTCAGGAATTCGATCCCGTCGGGATTGCCGCCCGCGACCTGCGCGAGTGTCTGCTGATCCAGGCGAAAATGACCGGGAGTGCGCGCTCCCTTGTGGAACGGATCATCCTCGATCATCTCCGGGACCTGGAAATCAGGAACTATGCCCATATCGCCCGGAAATTGAAGGTCTCCATCGAGGACGTTCTGGCCGCTGTGCTGATCATCAGCCATATGGACCCACGGCCGGGGAGCGTCTATAACGAGGAACGCATCGAGGCCATTGTCCCCGACGTCTATGTCTTCAAAAGCGACGACGGTTACAAGATCCTTCTCAACGACGAAGGTCTTCCCAGACTCCGGATCAGCAATTTTTACCGCGGGATCATGGGCGGGATGAACAGCGGGGCGAAGCAGGAAAGCGGAAAGAGGTACATCAAGGAACGGATCCAGTCGGCGACCTGGCTCATCAAGAGCATTCAACAACGGCAGAAGACGATCTACCGGATTTCCGAGAGCATCGTTCGGTTTCAGAAGGCATTTTTCGACCGGGGAATCGGCTCTCTGAAACCGCTGATCCTGCGGGACATCGCCGATGATGTGCAGATGCATGAATCCACGATCAGCCGTGTGGTGACGAACAAATATATGCATACGCCGCGGGGCCTGTTTGAGCTGAAGTACTTTTTCGGCAGCGGCATTCAGAAGACCGGCAGTGACAACGTTTCCTCCAAGAGCGTGCAGGAGGATATCCGGAAGATCATCAGCGGGGAAGATCCCCGCAAACCCCTCAGCGATCAGGAAATCGTCAGGCGTCTTGGGGTTTCGGGGATTAACATTGCGAGGCGGACAATCGCGAAATATCGGGATATGATGGGAGTTCCGCCCTCATCGAGACGGAAAAAATATTTTTAAAAAAAATATTGACAGAGAGGAGAGATATCCGTATGAACCGCAACCTTGCAGTTCCGGTATGCGGCCGGATTGACCATCGCCGGGCGAGAGAAACCAAAAAAGGGGGAAACCGATCATGAAAATTTCCGTGACTTTCAGGAATGCGGAGGGGGAGAACTGGCAGAGGGAATATGCGGAGGAGAGACTGGGGAAACTGAAGAAGTATATCGATCATCCGGTGGATGCCCGGGTCATCCTCTCGGTCGAGAAATTCCGCAATACGGCTGAAATCAATTTGATGGCGAACGGATTAAACATCAACGGCAGGGAAGAAGAAAAGGACATGCATCTGGCGATCGACAACGCCATTGAAAAGATCGAACGGCAGCTCAAGAAACGCAAGGATAAGGTTCGCGGTTTCAAAACCAATACTTCCCGAATCGGTGAATTTGGAGGAGAATCCCAAGCCGAAGAAGGAGAGGACTCGCATGATGCCAAGGTGGTGGAGACACGTAAAATGGTATTGAAACCGATGTCGATCGAAGACGCGGTCCTGGAAATGGAAACCACGAAGAACCGGTTTGTGATCTATCGCGATTCGTCCACCGAAAATATCAACGTCATCTATCGGCGCGAGGATGGAAAATTTGCGCTCTTGGAGATCGGACGTTGAGTTTTGAGGATGCAAACATGAAAATTACGGAGATGCTCCGGAGGGAGTTCGTCCTTGAGGAATTGAAGGCCCGGAACAAACGCGACACCCTGGCGGAGTTGGCGGGTGTCTTTGTGAAGGAAAGGATCAAAGTCGACCCCGATGCGATCGTTCATATTCTTCTGGAGCGGGAGAGATTGGGAAGCACCGGTATCGGGGATGGGATCGCCATCCCCCACGGGAAAACCCCGGGTCTCGATGAAATGGTGGTCTCCTTCGGCAGGAGCCGGGAGGGAATCGCTTTCGAGGCTATGGACGGAAAGCCGGTACATCTGTTTTTCCTGCTGATGGCGCCCGAAAATTCGGCGGGCCAGCATCTCAAGGTTCTCGCGAAGATTTCACGAATGCTGAAGGACCCGGCCTTCCGAGAAAATCTTCTGGAAGCGAAGACGCATGAGGATCTTTTCAGGATCATCACCGAAAAAGACGACGAGTGCTGATTGGAGTCGTGGGGGTTCCTCATGAGGCTGCAACGTGAAGATCCCGCTAAAGAGAAGATCAGGATGAAACAGTTGCGTGTGGTCATCATCACGGGGCTGTCCGGTTCCGGCAAGAGCACCGCCCTGCGGGCGCTGGAAGACATCGGTTTCTTCTGCGTCGACAACCTGCCGGTAGTTCTCCTGCCGAAGTTTCTGGAGATTCAGTCCGATCCGGCCAAGGAAATCACGCAGGTTGCAATGGTCATGGATCTCAGGGAGCAGGGGTTACTGGAAAAGTACCCGCGGATCTTCACCCGGCTTAGGGAAAAAGGCTATCGGATCGAGATCCTGTTTTTCGATGCCGCCGACGAGGCGATCCTGCGCCGTTTCAGCGAAACGAGGAGGTCTCATCCCCTCGCACCGCGCGGTTTGCTCACGGACGGCATCCGCTTGGAGAGGGGAAAGCTTGCCCCGTTGAAACGGATGGCCGACAAAGTGATCGATACCACCTCTTGCAATGTTCATCAGCTCAAGGATGTCGTTCAGCGGTTTTTTCTCGACCCGACGTCGGGCAGAAGTCTGGTAATCCATGTGACCTCTTTCGGCTATCGCTACGGGCTGCCGGCCGACGCCGACATGGTTCTGGATGTCCGCTTCCTGCCCAACCCCCATTTCGTGGAGGGGTTGCGCGTCTACAACGGCCATGACTCCAGGGTCCGCGATTATGTTCTGAAATCGGAAGGTGGACGGACCTTTGCGGCAAAGTTATTCGATCTGATGGCTTTTCTCATTCCTCTCTACGAGAAAGAGGGAAAGTCCCGTTTCAACATCGCCCTCGGCTGCACGGGAGGCCATCACCGCTCCGTCGTCATGGCAAACCATCTGGGAGCCTACTTTGCGGACAAGGGCTATTTTGTGAATATCGCCCACCGCGATATCGCCAAATCTTAATAACAGACGTCCAGCTTCTTGGTGACATTGTCGGCGATCCAGTGGGGATCCCACCATTCGCGCGGATCGACAAACCGGCCGTTTACCGCCACGCCGAAGTGGAGGTGATCCCCGCCGGCCAGGCCGGTGGAACCGGACAGGCCGATGACCTCCCCCCGCTTTACCATCTGACCCGGCTTCACCTGGATGGCGCTCATGTGGGCGTAGAGGGTCGAGAGCCCCATCCCGTGGTCGATGATAACCGTATTTCCGTAAATGCCGAGCATTTCCGTCAAACGGACGATGCCGCTGTTGGCGGCCTCGATCGGCGCATGGACGAGTGAAGCAAGATCGACGCCGTTGTGGAGGCTTTTCCCCACCGGTTTCCCCTTGTAGAGATAGGTCCGGCGGTCGCAGAAGAGAGCCATGGGTGCGGCGTTTTTCATCCGGAGGAAGGGGCCTTGCCAGAGCGGCCGGGGTTCCGATTTCATGCAGGCGGATTGGATCGTTTTGAGATTGTCGGCACGCAGCAGGGTGTTTACATAGGTGAAGGTTTCCAGGGGGGTTTTCCCCCGCAGCTCCGATATCAGCGCCTGGAATTCAGGCATCTTCTGTCCGAGAAAGCTGTCGGTCAGGAACATTTTGTCGCTGCGGAACTTTCGCTTTTGGATCCGAACGGGAACGTCGCTTGAGGTGCCGTTTCCGGCCTGATCCCGGGCCAGGATTCGGATTTGCGGGGCTCCGGGCGATGCCTCCGGGGGCAGGGCGAAGTAGGACGCATAACACGATTTTTCTGCCGGCGCCGTCGAATGGGCCGGATAGGCAGGATAGAACACGTCGCCCACCTCAACGCCCGTCCGAACAACCGCTTCCGAAAGGCGATAGGCAACAAAGCAGGTTCCTCCGGGATTGACGTGATGCTGCGTATTGAGCTGGAAGATCCGGGGCGGCAGAAGGTCGATCATGACCTGTCGCTTCACCGTGGTCCGGTTCTTCCAGAGGGAGTGATCCACGGCCGTGACAGTCAGGCTCGCCGGTCCGTCATGGAGTTTCAGCGTGAAGGCGTCCAAGGTGATTGAATCCGCCTTGCGGCGGACGCCCGTTTCCGGGTAGTCGACGGTGGATGCGACGCGATGCTGATGGTCCTGGGTGATGGTAATTTCCGTGCGGCGAAGACCCCGGCCGGAGTCGGAAAATATGATATCCAGAGCCTTGTCGCGGCCGATGACCGAGGCATCCGCGCCGATCTCCACGACGGGCTTGCCGCGTTCCCCTACGGTGAGGAAAAACCATACTCCTCCGCCCGCGAGCAGCAGGACGAAACAACCGACGATATACCCGAATCTCTTTTGCATAGTCTGCCTTCCTCCCGGATGATCTGGATGCGGTATAGCCACTTTGCGGACGCAATGCAAGACGAAAAACCATCCCCGGCGGGGAGCCACGAATATCTTGATCTTGCGAGGCATCCTTGGTATAAGAAACCATTACTGTGAGGGGTATCCCTGAGATGCTGAAGGGAAAAAAGATAGTTCTGGGCGTGACCGGCGGGATTGCCGCCTACAAGGCCGCCGAGCTGGTCAGGGAACTGGTCCGGCGCGGAGCGAATGTCCGGGTGATAATGACGGACAACGCCTGCCGGTTCGTGACGCCGCTCACCTTCGAGATCCTGTCGGGAAATCCGGTCGCCACGGACCTATTCCGGGCGACAGGGAACTTCGAGATCGGCCACATCGCGCTTGCCGAATTCGCCGAAATGGTCGTCATCGCGCCCGCAACGGCGAACCTTATCGGCAGGATGGCCGCGGGACTCGCAGACGATCTGCTGACCACGGTTCTTCTGGCTACAGAGGCGCCCGTTCTCCTCTGCCCGGCGATGAATGATAAAATGTATGCAAATTCCGCGGTTCAGGAAAATCTTTCCCGGCTGGTTTCCCGCGGCCATGCCGTTCTGGAACCGGGATACGGCGAACTGGCCTGTCGGGCCGAGGGGCAGGGGCGCCTTGCCGAGCCGCTGGAGATCGTGGAGGAGATCGAGTCGATCCTGACGGTGAAGAATCTCCGGGACGAACGGATCCTTGTGACGGCCGGACCGACGCAGGAACCGTTCGATCCGGTCCGGTTTATCAGCAACCACTCCTCCGGAAAGATGGGGTACGCCTTGGCCGTGATGGCCAGGCGGCGGGGCGCCGCGGTCACGCTGATCAGCGGCCCGACCGCCCTTCCGATGCCGCGGGGCGTCACGTTCGTTCCGGTCGGAACTGCCGTCGAGATGCGGGACGCCGTCCTGGAACGCCTGGACGGGGTTACGGTTGTGATCAAGGCGGCCGCGGTGGCCGACTACCGGCCCGCGGTCTGCGAAGCGATGAAAATCAAAAAGAAGGGAGCGTCCATGACCGTTTTGCTGGAACGCAATCCGGACATCATCTCCGAGATCGCCCTGCAAAAGGGGGATCGGATCCTGGTCGGTTTTTCGATGGAATCGGATCACCTGCTCGAATACGCCCGGACAAAGCTTATGGGAAAAGGGATGGATTTCATCGTGGCCAATGACGTGACCGAACCCGGAGCCGGATTCCGGGGCGATACGAATATTGTCCGCATCCTGGACCGGGAGGGAGGAGTAGAGGCGTTACCCCGGATGGATAAGATGGATGTGGCCGGCGTCATCCTCGACAGGGTCAGGAAGATTCGAGAAAACGGAAGGATTCCGGATGGGCGTTGAAGCGGATCCGCGGGAGGAGCTTTTGGAGCTGGTCCGGTCGCTGACGGAGCGAGTGCGCGTGGACGGGGAATTGGGAAAACCCGTCTCCTGTCTGTGTCGGGAGAATCCGGATGATGCGGTGCCACCCGCTCCGGAACCGGCGGTGTCGGCGGAAACGTCCGCCGGAAAGTTATCCGCTCTGGAGGCTGTCCGGTTGGAACTTGGAGACTGCCGGCGCTGTCCCCTCGGCAATCTCCGTCACCGGCTCGTCTTCGGCGAGGGGGATCCCCATGCCGATCTGGTTTTTGTCGGCGAGGCGCCGGGAGCGGATGAAGACGTCCAGGGAAGGCCGTTTGTCGGCAGAGCGGGGCAGTTGCTCACGCGGATCATCGCCGCGATGGGGCTGAAACGGGAAGAGGCCTACATCTGTAATATTCTGAAGTGCCGCCCTCCCGGGAACCGGAATCCCCAGCCGGACGAGATTGCCGCCTGCGAACCCTTTCTGATCCGGCAACTCCAAGCGATCCACCCGCGTGTGATCTGTGCCCTCGGAAGTTTTGCGGCGCATACCCTGCTGAAAACGGAAGCCCCCATCAGCACCCTGCGTGGACGCTTTCACCGTTATCAGGGGATACGCCTGATGCCGACTTACCACCCGGCCTACCTGCTTCGGAACCCCGGGGCGAAGAAACAGGTCTGGGAGGATGTCCAGGAGATCATGAAGGTCCTCCGGGAACGGAGTTGAAGTGTGAAGGATTTTGTTCGAAACGTCGTCGGGCCTGATCGAAAAGGGTTTTGAAATGAGGGAAGCCATGCTGCGAAAAATCGTCCGCGCGGCCGCGTTAACGGCCGCAGTGTTCACCATTGTTCTGCTGTCCGGTCAGCATCTGCGGGCGGCGGACAAGGCGCCTGTCTTCGACGTCATCACGATCAGTGCCGCCATCACGCCGCCGGTCGCAGAGTATATCCTCGAAAGTATCGGTGAAGCGGCAAAAAGCGGCGCGGAAGGGCTGGTTATCCGTCTGGATACGCC
>JAFGRP010000083.1 GCA_016935075.1 Deltaproteobacteria bacterium
ATTTCAAATCTGTCCCCATTTGCTGCCGTGGCCGTTGCACGAGATTCCTCTGCCGCCCCCGATTTACGCTATTGTCTCGCCGACATCACCATCTCGTCCGCCGGATAGGGTCTCAACAGCGACAGCAGCCCTGCCCGGTCGCGATTGGCGGGATCGATCCAGGCCGCTTCCCTTTCCCTGGTCATGATCACCGGCATCCGGTCATGGATCGGTCCGATCAGTTCGTTAGGTTCGGTCGTGATGATCGCGCAGGTGACGACGGGTTTGCGCTCCGGCGACATCCATGTTTCGTAGATCCCCGCCATGCCGAAGGGACGCCCTGATTTCATCGAAAAGCGAAATCCCTTTTTGGTTTCTTTCTGCCATTCGTAAAATCCATCCGCCGGGATCAGACAGCGGCGCTTTTGAAAGGCTTCCCTGAAACTCGGTTTCTCGGCGATGGTCTCCGCACGGGCGTTGAACATTTTGCTGCCTACTGCGGAGTCTTTGGCCCACGAAGGGATCAGCCCCCAGCGGAAGCTTACAAGACGGTTCACGCCGTCGTGAACGATAGCCGCGATGGGCCTGCCCGGTGTGATGTTGTCGTCCGGTTTGTAGGCGCAAGCGACTTCCCGGGCACCGAAGGATTCGGCGATTACGGAGAGATCGGTAATCAAAACAAAGCGTCCGCACATGGTTTGCTCTTACTGGTTTTTGCTGACAATTTCGGTTTGATCTTCGTCATTACTACAGGCTAATGGGGACAGATTTGAAATCTGTCCCCATTAGCCGTTTATGATTATCGTCAAGAAAATTCTTCCGCTACGGCCGCGATCCGGTATTCGAGAATCCTTTCCTCCGGGATGAAAGGCTTCATGTCGTTCAGCCCCATGGAGCGAATTGCAACCTCGATCAACTCAGCTTCCGGGACATCGGAGGATTTCCCTTCTTTTTCCAGGAAATACCGGCCCGCCGCCGTCAATGCCTTTTTAGGAACGAGTCCGACAATCTCCGAGCCGGAGACCTCGAACCTCAAGGCCTCCGCCTTCCTTCTAACCTCTTCGAAGGCTATATGAAGGGGCGTTACGGAGATATCGGTCAGGTTCATCGAGACCTGGGCGATCCCGAAATCCTCGATATACCAGCCGATGGCCTTGCAGGACTTCAACGTTCCGGGGATGCGCAGGGGTTTCCCTTCGGCGTCCCGGATAACATCTTCTCCTTCCTTGGGAAGGCGTCCTCTTTCGCGGATCTCCGCGGCGATCTTACCTGCCAGTTTCGCTGATGTCGTGTTCAGGTTCACGTTGTAGGCCACAAGGAAATCGCGCGCGCCGATCACGGTTGCTCCGGTCCTGGCGTTGAACCGGGCCGGTCCGAAATCCGGCTTCCAGCGCGGGTTCCGGAGACGCTCAACCAGTCTTTCGTATTCGCCCGTCCTGCAGACGGCGAGGTTTTTCCGCTCTTCGACAAAGGCCGCATTCTCATAACAATAGACGGGTATATCCAATTCACGGCCGACCCGCTCTGCAAGCGACCGGGCCAGCGCCACCGTCTCTTCCATCGAGATGCCTGAGATGGGGATCAGCGGGCAGACATCCGTCGAGCCGATCCGGGGATGTTCCCCGGATTGCGCGCGCATGTCGATCAGCTCCGCCGCCTTTTCGATGGCGGCGAACGCGGCCTCGACCACCGCATCGGGAGGGCCGGCAAAGGTGACCACCGTGCGGTTGGCGGCCTGCCCCGGATCCACGTTCAGCAGCAGGACGCCGTTGACCGCTTCGATCCTATCTGTGATCCGACGGATCACGGACAGGTCGCGGCCTTCGCTGAAGTTGGGAACGCATTCCAGTAAAGTGGGCATGGCCTTTCCGTCCTTGGCTGGGAATTGAATTCTTACAGCACCTTATATCATGATTGTTTTCCGGTCAGAAACGATTTTTTACCTCCAACGAACCTTCCATTGACACGCCCCCCGCCGCTGCATATACTACGCTCAAGTCTCCAAGAGCGGTCGGGTAACAACGGAGCAAGGAGAGGAAACAGCCATGACGCCGGATGAGCCGGGCAGCCTGTCGGAACCGGGTACAAATGTCGATCAGGAGATCCGGGAACCGAAGATGTACCGGGTGATCCTGCACAACGACGATTACACGACCATGGACTTCGTGATCGAGGTTCTTATCACGGTCTTCCACAAACCCGCGGCGGATGCTACGAGGATCATGCTCGACGTTCACCAGCGAGGAAAGGGCGTTTGCGGGGTTTATACCTATGACATCGCTACGACCCGGGTCAACCGCGTTCATCAACTGTCCAGGATGCGGGAGTTCCCGCTGAAGTGTTCATTAGAGGAGGCATGAGAGAGTAATCATGAAGATCAGCGAAAACCTCAATCGGATCATCATGGCGGCGTATGCCGAGGCGAATGTCCGGCGGCATGAGTTCATCACGCCGGAACATCTTCTCTACGCCTGCCTTTTTTTCGACGAGGGGAAGGAGATCATCCTCCACTGTGGCGGCGATCCGGCGCACCTGAAGCAGGTAATCGAAAAGCACCTCGACGAGTCCGACATGGCGATGTCCAAGACGCCCCGGGCCGTCCAGTCGCTCGGTTTTCAGAGCGTCCTCGAAAGGGCTGCGTGGCACACCTCCTCCGCGCAGAAGGAGGTCCTGGAGCTGGGGGATATCCTCGTCGCCCTGCTTGACGAAAAGGAATCCCACGCCTCCTACTTCCTCCATAGGGAGGGGATCTCCCGGCTGGGGCTGCTCAACTTCATCTCCCACGGCATGTCGGTTTTACCCGGCGAGGAAGGCGAGTTGAGAACGAGCCCGGAGACGCAGGAAGGAGATGCGGGCCGGGATGAGAGGGAGCAAAAGCAGAACAAATTCCTTCGGGCCTACAC
>JAFGRP010000006.1 GCA_016935075.1 Deltaproteobacteria bacterium
CGCCGGTCCAATACAGCACCGACCCCAGCAAGCCGGTCTTAAGATGAACATGGGAACCCAGTTTGATATTATCCAGAACGGTCATGCCCCGGAACAGGGCAATATTCTGAAAGGTCCGGGCCAGGCCCAGCGCCGCTCTTCGGTCCGCCGACAGCGAGGAGATATCCCTGCCGGCGAAAAGGATGCGACCGCGATCCTGCCGGTAGAAGCCCCCGAGACAATTGAGGATGGAGGTTTTACCGGCCCCGTTCGGCCCGATGATGGCAAAGATTTTACCCGGCTCGACGGCAAAATCGACCTCCTTCAGAACCTGAAGGCCACCAAAGGAAAGCGCAAGATCACTGACTTCAAGTATGGGCATACCGTGCCTTGGGCGGGCAACGACCGTCGATTAGGTCACGGCCCGCGAAATGGACAAGATATCGTTATGATCAAGTCCCGTCATAAAATAGAATATCATTTGCCAATAGCATATATTTTACAGATACGATATCAGCAAAGCACCGATTTTTCTGTAGGGCGCCAACCGACAGCCTGTAGGCCATCGCCTTACCAGCGAGTTCGGACAAAGCCCAAATTAACAGATTATTTTCTTTAATATCGAATATTTAGAAGTTGCGAAAAATGCAGAGAGGAGAGACGGGCGCGGAACCGGGAATAGTTATCATGAATTTTATTTTTTTACAAACGATATATCATTGCCGGAACATCATACCCGGAATATCGTTTTAACCAGGTGGCGCAAGCGGGCCAATGGGCCAGACCACGCCGGTCATTCAACGACCCCTTCAGCCCGAAGGATGGCATAGCGCACCAATTCGCCACCTTGCGAGAAACCCATTTTTTCCTTCAGCCGCTCCCGATAGGTGCCGACGGTTTTAGGGCTGACATGCAGCTTGGCGGCGATTTCGCTGGTGGAAAAACCCTTGCCGATCAAGCCGAGCACCGCAAGCTCGCGCTCGGATAATTGTCCGCCGCCGTCCCCGGCCGCCTGACCGGCGCCGGCCAGGCGGCCGACCACCTTGTTCATGATCCTGGAGCTGACATAGCTGTTACCGGCAACAATCTGCCGAATCGCCTTGATCACCAACTCCGAGGCTTCCTGCTTCATGATATAGCCCCTGGCTCCGGCCTGCAGACAGCGTTCCGCGTGCAGGGATTCGTCATGCATGGACACCACCAGAATGGGCAGCTGCCTTCCGGAACGGCAGTTATTCCTGATAAAATCAATTCCGTCACTGTCCTGCAACGACAGATCGACAATCACCATGTCGGGACCCAGACGAGACACTTCCTGCTCGGCCCGCTCAACATTTTCGGCCACGCCGCACACATGCAGGTCCGGCTCCTGATTGATCAAGGCACTCATCCCCATACTGAAAATCGGATGATCTTCGACAATAAACACCTTGATCACCCCCTCTTTACGAACTGACCGAGTCGCGTCACCCAAGCTGAGCATGATTAATCCACCCTGTTGCTTCTGGTGTTCAAAGATAGTCTGACCCTTACCCCTTGCCCGCACATATTTTCAACATTAATCGACGCCCCGATACAGCGGGCGCGATATTTCATCAGATGAAAGCCCATTCCGGCGCCGGCCTCGGGCTGTCCCTTGAGACCACCGCCATCATCCTCTATCTCCAGCCGCAGAATGCGGTTAAGATGGGACAGGCGCACCTGCACATTCCTGGTCCGGCCGTGTTTGATCGAATTATGGACGGCCTCATGGATTATGTAATAAAGATGACTCGCCACCACATTGTCATGAAGATTGATTTCGCTTTCCGTCACAATCTTGCATTCCACCTGATAAATGTCCCTGGCCACCTCGGCCATTTCAACCAGAGAAGCGACCAGACCATGCGCCGTGGGATCGACCGGCATCAGCCCCCGGGATAATTTTCGGCTGATCTTCACCGCATCGGTCAGCAAGGCGCCGATCTGTTCGGCCGCATTGATTTCCTCGGGAGCCCTGCGGCGTAATTTAGCCGCCAGAACCTTGTTCAGCGCTTCGATACCCAGAAGATGCGGGCACAAATCATCATGCAGCGCGAGGCCGATCCGGTGAATCTCACGTTCACTGACATTCAGGACTTCCTTCTCCAGACGCCGGACTTCGGTAAGGTCTTCGACCGAAGCCAACATGTACTTTTCACCCTGCAAATCAATCATTTCGGCGGAAATCACGCCTTGACGCAAGGCCCCCGCCCCGGTCTGAAACTCCAGATCACGACTCGGCAGACGGCCATTTTGTTCCAATTCCGAAAAGATATTTTTCCCCATTTCCGGATCGCTGAAAAAATATATATCCCAGAGGCTTTTCTTTTCAACCTGCTGTTTTCCCTTATTGATCATGCGCAGAAAGCTGTCGTTCGCATCGATTATCAGCCCCCCGGAGATTGAGGCCAGGAACATCCCGCTCGGGCTGGAACGAAAGGCCTTCGAAAACATTTCCTCGGACATCCGCAAAGCCTTTTCCGAGCGTTTCCTTTCAGAAACCTCCGCCTGCAGATTATTACTGTACGCTTCGAGTGTATCCATGAAACGATTGAAATGATCCGCCAGCTTTCCCAACTCATCGTTTCCCGCCCAGGTCATCCGCACGGACAAATCACCGGCGGCGGCCGATGAAAACCGGTTCGTGAGCGCCTTCAGCGTTCTGATCAACGGCGCGCTGATCAGCAGGGTAATCGGCAGAATAAGCAGCAGCGTCCCCCCTAAAGCGGACCAGACGATATTCTGCAGAACGCCGAGCGGGGCATAGATTTCGTCCATGTAACTGGTGGAGGCGACTATCCAGTCATACTCCGGCAGGAAGTTGTACATCATCAGTTTTTCCCGATACCCGGTCTCGCCCGGATTTTTCCAGGTATAGGTCATCTTCCCTGATTTCCGGCGGCACAATTCACGGACAAACGGAACCCCGTCGCCATCAACCGCATCGATCAGGTTGCCGGTGATCAGCGGGTGCACAACCAGATTCCCGGCAACATCGATGATAAAAGAATATCCGGTTTTACCAAATCGCGGTTCCAGGATGCTCTCCCTGAAATCATCGACATTGATCAGCTGCCGGAACTCATGCCGGTAGGATGAAACCGAGATAATCCAGTCCCAGGGCTCGAAATAGGTCATGTACAAGGCTTTGGGAAAGGGTTCCGCTTCGCCGGGGTTCTGCCATTCATACTCGAGATACCCTTCATGGCGCTTCATCTGCTCCTGCACAAAGGAAAAGTGGGCAAAATTCTTACCCGCAACCTTTGCGTTGGGATGCACCACCGCCACCCCGGCACTGTCGACACAATAGATGTATCCCGTCTCGCCGATGCGCTGGCTGAACAACACCTTCAGGGCTTCTTGTTTGGCGCCGGCTTCGCTGATAGCCCCGGCTTCATACTCCGCGTAAAGGGATTGGACGATTTCCAGATTCTGCTCGGCCACCGCGCGCAGATAATTTTTTATTGAAACATTGGCGGAGGTGCGAACCATACCGAGAATGGCCGCGGTGGAATTCTGCAACTCACTTTCGATGTTGAGCTCCACGGTTTTTCGCATCAGGGAGCCGATAAAGGTGGTGCACAGCAACAGCGAGGCAACCACCACCAACGAATACCCACCCCATAACTTCGGACGAATGCCCAGATTCCGGAAAAAGCCCACGATCGGTTTCACCATCATTACCCTATAGGCCGAAGAAGACGCTCATGCTTCTTGATTCAAAGTATCAATCTGGTATAGGAAATTATCAAAAGGCCTGATGCAGTCTTTCTGATAATCAAATTATTGTGAAGGTAGGGTGGCAAGCCGTTGGCGTGACTTGCCACCCCCTCCAAGACAGGTGAGACATACCTGCAATGGAGTTGTTATCTCGGTAATATCAGTTGACGTTCTTGTCAACCAAATTGCTCTTTTGGGGAAAAGTATTCCCTGAAGGAAACCCTCCTGCCGTCCTCGTTGCGGATCCGTTCTCTGGTGTCACGGCTTTGTCTCGGTCTGGTTTGAGCCTTTAGACCAGGCAGTTTTTATTCGTCGCCTGCGC
>JAFGRP010000007.1 GCA_016935075.1 Deltaproteobacteria bacterium
GGACGTCCAACTCCATGCCGATGATGGAGCCCTTGGCCACCCCATGATCGCGCAGATACAGGACCAGCCGCCCCGCATCCCGCTCTTCCTCCAGTTGATCGGCCCCGATGGTGACCTGTTTTTTTGCTTCCGCATAACCACTGCGGACGAAGAGCCGGTAAGTGTCGGGCAGAACGACGAGCCAGGAAGGTTGGCATGTTCCGGTGTAGTAAAGGAGATCCCGGGAATACCAGACCACTGCAGCGGCCATGCCCGATTTGACGAGAAGATCCTGAAGGGTTCTGATTCGCTGGATCATGGTTGTCCTCGCTATTTCCGACCAGTGATATCGTCATGGATATGTCGCTGGTCGATCACCCTTTTGGCCTTGAATTCCGTCCTCTCCAGCGTTCCCGGTTCCATCATCTGCACGATGGCCCGGAGCCCGCGCAATTTGAGTTCCCCGGCGAGCCTGGACTTCAACTCCGGAATGATTGCCGGATCGGCCAGGGGTGAGCGCTCCGCCTGGACGGTCATCTCGTCCATGGTTTTTTCCCGGGTGATGATAATCCTGAATTCGTCGCCCATCCCCTGGATGCCGCGGATCACATTTTCTATGGCGCTTGGATAGACGTTCTCACCGCGGATTACAAACATGTCATCCGCCCGCCCGTAAATTCCCTTCGGCAGGCGGGGGTATGTTCGTCCGCAGGGACAGGGATCATTCACCCACAGAGAGATATCCCCGGCCCAGAAGCGGATCATCGGTTGCGAATTCCTCTCGAGGTGGGTATAGACGGTGACCCCTTCCCGGCCATAGGGTACCCTCCTGTGCGTACCGCGGTCAACCAGCTCCGCGTAAACGATATCCTGCCAGAAATGCATTCCCCGGCAATGGGCGCATTCACTGTTGGCCATCCAGGGGGCCATTTCGGCGGTGGACCCGCTGTCGACGCAGATACCCCCGAAAGTTTCCTCAATGCGCTTCTTCGTCGAGGGAACCCCGGCGCCGGGTTCACCGGAAAAAAAGAGGATGCGGAAATTGAAATCCTTCCGCGGGTCTATTCCCATCACCCGGGCCTTTTCCGCGAGATAAAGGCTGTAGGAGGGCGTTCCATAGAAAACGGTCGGTTTCACCTCCTTCATCCACTCGAGGCCTCTTTCCGATTGGCCTGGGACGCCCGCACCGAAGGGAAAGGCGGTGGCGCCGAGACGCTCCGTTCCCAGGAGTGCCCCCCAGCTTCCCCAGTACAGGCTGAAAAAGGAGCCGATGAAAACAATGTCGTTCTGCCGGACTCCGAAACCCCACATGATCCGGGCATGCGCTTCGGCGATGCGGGCCATGTCTCCCCGGCTGATCCCGAACGCGGACGGCTTTCCCGTTGTCCCCGAAGTCCCCTGGACACGGGCCAGTTCCTTTTTGGGAACACAGAGGTTACTTCCGAAAGGCGGATATTCCGCCTGATCCCTGCGGATTTCCTCCTTCGTGACGCAGGGCATCTTCTCGAAATCCTCCAGAGACCGGATATCCGGGGGTTTGATCCCCACCTTGTCCCATTTTTTTTTGTAAAAAGGCGAGTTCTCGTAAGCATAAGTCAGTTGCGCCTGAAGTTTGGGCAGGATGACCCGCTGCTCTCTTTCGCCGGGATCCATCGTTTCCAGCTTTCGGTCCCAGTAGGGCTCGTCAGAAGCCGGTAAATAGGAAGGATCGTACACGGGCGGCCATTCTATCTTCATCTCCTTTTCACCTCCAGCGATGATCAATTCCGATGACCTGAAGCGATTCCCGACTTTTTCTTGTCCACCAATCCTTCGATGGCCCGAACGATCTCGTCCCGGGTTGCCCCCGGCGTGAAGACGGCGTCATACCCCGCCTCTTTTTTGAGAAGGACCATGTCCTCGGGAGGAAAGACCCCGCCGATCACAAAGACGACACTTTCCGTCAGCTTTTCCTGCCGGGCGATGTCGATCAGCGGCTTGCCGAGGGTGAGATGGGCGCCGCCCAGCGAACTGACCCCGATCACGTCCACATCCTCCTGGATGGCCGTCTGGACGATTTCCCGGGGGAGCGAATTCCCGATGTAGACGATCTCCATGCCGGCATCTCCCAGTTCCTTGGCCACCGTGATAATTCCCCTGTTATGCACGTCCAGGCCCAACTTTGCCAAAAGCACCTTGATTTTCTTTGCCACGGATCGTTGACCTCCTGTTATCCTGTCCCCGAAACGGGATTCTGTTCTGCGGTGCCGTCTGCCTCTACCAGAGGGATGGGGGTTTCCACAACCCGAATGCTTCCTTGAAAACCTTGAACAGTTCTCCTTCGGTGCAGCGCGCGCGGGCGCAGGCGACGCTGCAGGGCAGGATGTTGACACCTGCTTTGCACGCCTCTTTGAGTTCCGCCAAGGCGAGGACCACCCGTTCGTTGTTTCGACTGAGCCGCAAACGAGCCAGTTTTTCCCGCTGCCGCTGCTCCACGCCTTCGGGGTACCGGAACACGTTGATGGGGGGGGGCGCCGCCTCGGATTTGTATCGGTTATAGGCAACGATCCTGATGTCGCCCCTTTCGATCTCCTTTTGCTGATTATAGAAGTAGGTGGAGATTTTCCGGTGAAGCTGTCCCGATTCGATCGCGGAAACATACCCTCCCGCTCTTTCGATTTCGTCCACTTCGTCCAGGATCCTTTTTTCGATGTCGCTCGTCAGGGTCTCGATGTAGTACGAGCCTCCCAGCGGATCCACCACGTCTATGATCCCCGTTTCCTCCTGGAGGATCTGCTGGGTTCGGAGAGACAGGAGCGCCGCCTCCTCCGTCGGCACGGAGTAGGCCTCGTCGTAGGAGTCAACATGCAGCGACTGCGCCCCGCCCAGAACGGCGGAGAGGGCGTGATACGCCGCCCTGATGATATTGTTCAGGGGTTCCTGCTGGACCAGAGATACGCCGGAGGTCTGTACATGGCAGCGCATCCACATGGAGCGGGGATTCTTCGCCTGGAACCGGTGTTTCATGATCTTGTACCACAGCCGGCGAACGGCCCGGAGCCTGGACACCTCCTCGAAGAAATCACTCGCCGGAGACCAGAAGAACGCCAGGCGGTCCGCAACCGAGTCCACATCATACCCGCGGCGGACCATCTCATCGAGGGTGGCAATACCGTTGGCCACGGCGACGGCCATTTCCGTAATCGCGGATGTTCCGAATTCCCGCAGGTTGTAGCCGTTGAGGGTGATGAAATTCCATTGGGGCACATTTTTTCGGATAAATTCGATGTTGTCGCACTGCACCCGAAAGCAGTCCCGCGGTGCGATAAATTCAGCGCCACTGCGAATCAGCTCTTCGAGGGAGGTGTCGTTCTGGACGCTGCCGCGCAGCTTTTCCCAGGGGATGCCCCTTTCCTCGGCGAGGGCCAGGAACATGGGAAAGAGAATCGCCGTGTTGGACGGATAATGGGTCACGATGGATACGGTGATTTCGTCCAGACGGATGTCTTTGAAGAGAAGATCCATGTCATCGACCGAATCGACGCAAACGCCTGACATGCCCACCTGGCCCTGGGAAAGGGAATCGTCGGAATCGTACATCTGGATCGTGGGGATATCGAAGAGGATGTTCAGACCCGTCGCACCGTGGTCCAGCATGAATTTGATCCGCTCATTCGTGTCCTCGGGAGACCCGAAACCGGTGAGCTGGCGCATCGTGAATTCCCTGCCGCGGTACATATTGGCGTGGATACCCCGGGTAAAGGGTTCCTGGCCTGAGTTTCCCAAATCTTCCCGGTAGTCGAAATCGGGGTGTGACAGGGGGGTGTAGAGCATTTCCCGGGGTATATCCGATCCCAGTACCGTCCGGGGTGTTGTGAACCAGGATTTGCGGTCCTTCGCCCGCACCGAGGACTGCATCCATCCTGAAAATTCCTCGCGCAGGATCTCCAGGGCGGCCGGGTTGTACAGGGGAGTCCGTTTTCGGGCCGAACTTTTTTCAGTCAGGATTTTCTTGGTTGATCTTTCCTTGTCGATCATGGGAACTCTTCTCCTCTTTAAAGCTGTTGTCAAAGTCGACCTATTGAGGATTCTTCGATCAGCATGGTCATCGGGGGAGAGAGGATTTTCGAGACCGCCGAGCATCGCTTCGTAATCAATCATCTGGTATGACCAATATGGCAAAAAAAAATCCCTGTCAAGAATTTTCTTTGCCATCCACAATATATATGTATTTACATAATTCTACAGTAATAATATCGACGGTTTTCAATTAATCTTTTTCAGATATCTGGTAATGCCAGACACCTTATTGACAATCAGGTCTGCGCCATGTTATGTATGTCGAAACGACGGAGATAAGCGATGTTTACCAGCCTGCCACGGAAACGATTTTCCGATGAAATCGTCGAGCAGATCATCGGTCTGATCAAAGACGGTCGCCTCAAACCGGGCGATTTCCTGCCTCCCGAGCGGGAAATCGCGCAAAAATTAGGGGTCAGCCGACCTCCCCTCCGGGAAGCCCTGAAGACACTGGAATGTCTTGGTTTTATTGAAATCAGGCAGCGGCGTAAGAGCGTCGTCAAGTCCATAGCCGACTTCTCCCTCCAGAATCCTCTGGCGAAAGTCATCCAGGGCGATGCCGCCATGGTTGTCCAATTGCTGGAGGTGCGTAAAATATTGGAATCCTGGGCGGCTGCAGAGGCAAGCCGGTTGGCAACGGAGGAAAATATACGGATACTCGAAACAGTTTACCAGGAACTCGAGCGGGATTTCCAAAATGACAAACTGGGTGTGGATGCGGACGTCCGTTTCCATCTTTCCATTTATCGGGCAACACAAAACACAGTCCTGTTTCATATCGCTTCCACGCTGTTGACGCTGTTGCATAAGACCCAGCGGGTAACAAGGCAGGTCATGTTTACGGAAACGGTGAACAAGGAACGCCTGTTGCAGCAGCATTCTGCGATCCTTGGCGCTATCCGGGCACGAGAACCGGAAAAGGCGAGGGAAGCCGTTCTGACCCATCTGACTTACGCAGAAAAATACTTGGTGCCCGTTCGTAAAAGTCATGTTGAGGAGGATTGTTGATGCTGGAAATCAAGGATGCGGTTGCAGTGATCACCGGCGCCGGAAGCGGTATCGGGGAGACCTTTGCGAAAGACTGGGTGCAGCGGGGCGGCAAGGTCGTCATTGCCGACGTCGTCTCGGAGAATCTTTCACGGGTAAAAAGGGAAATCATCAATCTGGGCGGGGAGGTCAAGTCTATCCTTTGCGATGTGACGAAGGAGGAAGATAACCGTCGGCTGGCTGCCCTTGCCATTGAGACATTCGGATCCATCAATCTCGTGCTTCCCTGTGCAGGCATCATCAAGGACGGCCTGCTGCTTTCAACGGACAGAGAGACCGGGAAAGTGAACAAAAAAATGTCGCTTGAACAATTTCATTCCGTTCTGGATATCAACCTGATCGGTGTTTTTTTAACGATCCGGGAGTGTGCGGAACAGATGATCAATTCCGGATCCAGGGGACTGCTCTGTCTCATGTCATCGACCGGATCATTGGGTACGGCAGGTCAAATCAACTATGCTTCCTCCAAGGCGGCCATGTCCGTAATCCCGAAGGTTATTACCGCCGAGTTTTTCCGGAGAAACCTGACGGGCAGCATCCGCTGTGTTGCGGTTGCGCCCGGCTACGTGGCCACATCCATGGTCAAAGGGATGGACGGCAAGGCCCTGAACAAAATTCTCGACGATGTCCCCATCGGCCGCCTGATCGAACCGGAAGAAGTTGCCTCGTTGGTATGCGAGCTGTACCGGAATGAGGCGATCGCAGGAGAAGTGTTCTTCATCCATGGAGGCCTGAGACTCGGATCGCGGGGATGATCAGCGACCCCAGTCCGTTCCCGGTGTGATGTTCGATCTGGATCGTGAGGAAATCCAGGGGCTCGATATGCGTCCGCCGGTCGTTCACGGCAGCAAACCGGTTGCTGTTGATGCGCTGGCGGTACCGGGATAAGATCTTTTTGATCTTCTTTCAATAATCCCATTAAAAAGGTATTGACTATCCCCCCTTCCTATATTAATGCACTGTCAGGACGTTTCGGTGAGGAAGGGAAGGTTTGGAGAAAAAAAAGCTCTATATTCAAACTTTTGGCTGCCAGATGAACGTTCAGGATGCAGAGAAGATGGCAGCCCTTTTGGAATCATCGGGATATGAGACGACGGATGATCCGGGGCGGGCAGAACTGATCCTTGTCAATACGTGCAGCATCCGCGAAAAGGCGGCCCAGAAGATTTACAGTCAACTGGGGCGGTTTCGCACCCTGAAAGAGGGTAATCCGCGTCTCCGGATCGGTGTGGGCGGCTGTCTTGCCCAACAGTGGGGAGACCGGTTGTTCCGGAAGGCGCCCTATGTCGATCTGGTTTTCGGGACGCACCAGATCCACCGGCTTCCCGAAATGGTCGGAAAACTGGAACAGGCCAGGGAGCGGGTCGTTGAGACGGGGTTCTGCGACCGTGTCCACTCGCTGAATATTCCGGCGCAGCCGGCCGCAGGGGCGGTGGGTACTTTCGTGACGATT
Organism: Deltaproteobacteria bacterium; assembly: GCA_016935075.1. Classification (GTDB taxonomy): domain Bacteria; phylum Desulfobacterota; class Syntrophia; order Syntrophales; family UBA5619; genus UBA5619. The sequence goes on from JAFGRP010000007.1 coordinate 6,539, forward strand.
ATGCAGGGGTGCAACAACTTCTGCGCCTATTGCGTCGTGCCGTATCTCCGGGGAAGGGAAGAGAGCAGGCCTCTTCCGGAGATCCTCCGCGAGGTTGAGATGCTGGCCGGTTACGGTATCCGGGAGGTGACGCTCCTGGGGCAGAACGTGAACTCGTACGGGCAGACGCTGCCGGGAAAAACCGATTTTGCAGAGCTGATCGGCGCCATAGGAAAGATTTCCGGGATCGAGAGGATCCGCTTTACCACCTCCCACCCGAAGGACCTGTCGGCGAGGCTGATTGCATGTTTCGGGAGTGTCGCCTCCCTCTGCGAACACATCCACCTCCCGGTGCAATCCGGATCGGACAGGGTGCTCCGGCGGATGAACCGCGGCTATACAGCCGCCGCGTACCGGAAAAAAGTGGCAGACCTCCGTCGGACCTGCCCGGGGATCAGTATCACCTCCGATGTGATTGTTGGATTTCCGGGAGAAGAGGAAGGGGATTTTCAGGAGACGCTGGAGCTGATGCGGGAGATCCGGTTCGACAACCTCTTTTCCTTCCAGTATTCGGAACGCGAAGGAACAGCCGCCGTCGGGATGGACCGGCCCGTATGTGACAGCGTTAAGCGGGAACGGCTGAGAATGCTCCAGACCCTCCAGGAAGAACATACCCTGGAGAAGAATCGGGCCCGTGTGCGAAGGTTGGAGGAGGTCCTGGTCGAGGGGCCGAGCCGAAAAGGGAACGGGGACATGACGGGTCGGACGCGGGGAAACCGGATCATCAATTTCCCCGGGACAACCGGGCTCATCGGGAAAACGGTATCCGTACGGATTGTGGAGGCCTTTTCACATTCCCTGCGGGGCGAAATGGAGGAACGAGGAGGCGCCGATGTTCATTGAAATGAAGGTGTCGGGTCTGACGATGGATCCGATCACCAATACCCCGATCGTTATCCTGAAAGACCTGGATGAAAAGAAGGCGATCCCGATCTGGATCGGCATATTTGAGGCGAGCGCCATCGCGACGGAAATCGAAAAAATCAGCTTTTCACGCCCCATGACCCATGATCTTCTGAACGAGATTCTCAAGGTCATGAAGGTCGAAGTGACCCGGGTGGAGATCCACGATCTCCGAAACAACACCTTCTTCGCAAACCTTCACCTCCTGTTCAATGGAGAGTCCATTGTCGTCGATGCCCGTCCCAGCGATGCGATCGCCGTTGCCCTTCGGGCCGGCGCCTCGATCTTCGTGGAGGACCGGGTGATCGAAAAGTCCCGGAATGTCGATTTCGGGACGAAGATGACCGATCTGGACCGGCTGAAGAAGGAAAAACTCTCGGAGTTTCTTGAAAATCTCTCCCCTGAGGATTTTGGAAAGTACAAGATGTAAAGGGGGTTCTATTTTTTACGCCGCGAAAGGCGGCCGGGAAGATCCTTTCAGGGTTCTTATTTTTCTTGAGGCAAAAGATGGGTCTTCTGGAACAGGCCATCGGCGGATTCGGCAGGTACATGAAAGTCGAGAGGAATCTCTCCTCCCATACCCGTAAGGGATATCTAACCGATCTGAAACAATTTCGGACCTTCCTGGAGACACCGGGGGGGTACGGAGGGGTAGAAGGGCCGCTCCCTACGGATCCGATGGTGATCCGTTCTTTTCTCGCCTCCCTTTACCGGGAGAGGCTTTGTAAGGTGACCATCTCCCGGAAGGTAGCGGCTCTGCGCTCTTTCTACCGATACCTTCTCCGGGAAGGGATGGTGGCGGTTAACCCGGCGGAACTTGTACAGCTCCCCCGATGCGAAAAATACATTCCCGTTGTGCTGTCGGCGGATGAAATGCTGGCGCTCCTCCAGGTGAAATTTGCGGAGGATGCGGTCGGATGCCGAAACCGGGCGATGATCGAGATTTTCTATTCCGCGGGGATCCGCCTGAGTGAACTGACGGGGTTGAACGTCGGCGATATTCGTTTTCAGGAAGGGCTCATCAAGGTCCGGGGGAAAGGGCGGAAGGAACGAATCGTCCCGGCAGGGCAGCCGGCCCTGCTGGCGGTTGAAGTTTATCTGCAGAAACGGCCGGAGCTTCGGAAGGGTGCAGAGGATGGGGAAGGGGAAGAAGCCCTTTTCCTCAGCACCCGGGGCAAAAGAATGAATCCGCGGGGCGTCTCGCGGGTCGTGGAGCGGCTGGTCCGCAAGAGCGGGATCGGGCGGAAGATCAGTCCCCATGCTCTTCGGCACACCTTTGCCGTCCATCTTCTGGATGCGGGCGCCGATTTGCGTTCCATACAGGAGATGCTGGGACACAAGAGTCTTTCAACGACGCAGAAATACACGTCGGTCAGTATGAGCCGGCTGATGGAGATCTATGACCGTGCCCACCCGCGGGCCGGGGGAGGGAAGACCTAAGAGATGAAAATTCGGGGAACGACCATCCTGGCTGTCCGGCACCGGGGAAAGGTTACTGTGGCCGGGGACGGACAGGTGACGCTCGATACAACAGTCATGAAACACGGGGCGAGAAAGGTGAGGCGCCTCTACCACGACCGGGTGATCGTCGGTTTTGCCGGGGCGACCGCCGATGCCTTTACCCTTTTCGACCGTTTCGATCAAAAGCTCGAACAGTACAAGGGAAACCTGATCCGGGCGGCCGTAGAGCTGACGAAGGACTGGCGGACGGATCGGGTGCTGCGCCACCTGGAGGCGCTGATGATTGCCGTCAGCCGGGATTCGTTTCTGATCATCTCCGGAAACGGCGATGTCATCGAGTCGGACGACAACGTCATGGCCATCGGTTCAGGCGGACCGTTTGCGCTCGCAGCGGCCCGGGCAATGGTCCGTTATTCCGATTTGACGGCGACGGAAATCGCACGGGAATCCGTGAAGATCGCCTCCGAGATCTGCATTTATACGAACGACCACATTGCCGTGGAGGAGATCGATCTTGAAAAAGAACCGGAAGAGAAACCGGTCAAGGATAAGGGGAAAGGGAGTCATGTCGCCGGATGATTTAACGCCGAAAAAGATCGTCGAAAAACTGGATCAGTATATCATTGGACAACAAGATGCCAAGCGGGCCGTGGCGATCGCGCTCCGGAACCGCTGGCGCCGCCAGAATGTTTCGCAGGAGATGGGAGAGGAGATCTCCCCCAAAAACATCATCATGATCGGACCCACCGGCGTGGGCAAGACCGAGATCGCCCGCCGGCTTGCAAAACTGGACAACTCCCCGTTCATCAAGGTCGAGGCATCGAAATTCACCGAGGTCGGCTATGTGGGGCGGGATGTGGAATCGATGGTTCGCGATCTTGTGGAGCTTTCTGTCGGAATGGTCAAGTCCGAGGAGCGGGGAAGCGTACGGAAGAAAGCCGCCGAATTGGCGGAAGACCGGCTCCTCGATATTCTTCTCCCGCCGAAACCGGTGGAGAAGAAGGTAACGGACATGATTGCCAACGGAAACGGGACGACGATCGAGGCGGAATATGTTCCTGATCCGGATACGACCCGCGAGAAGCTCCGGCGCCTCCTCCACGAGGGACGTCTGGATGGCCGTTTTGTTGAGATCGAGACGGCCGAGGTCCGGAGCGGGCCGATGGTTGAGATCTTCTCCTCCGCCGGCATGGAGGATATGGGGCTCAACGTCAAGGACATGCTGGGAAATCTTTTCCCCCAGAAGAAGAAAAGGCGGCGGGTAAAGGTTCCCGAGGCACTGGCGATCCTGGCCGACGAAGAGGCGCAGCGGCTTGTGGACATGGAAAAGGTGACGAAAACGGCCATCGAACGGGTCGAGCAGTCGGGGATCGTCTTTCTCGATGAAATCGACAAGATCGTTGGGGGCGACGGGACGCACGGTCCGGACGTCTCGCGGGAGGGGGTGCAGCGGGATCTCCTTCCCATCGTCGAGGGATCGACCGTGAATACCCGCTATGGACTGATCCGGACCGACCACGTTCTCTTCATTGCGGCCGGGGCGTTCAGTGCGACGAAGCCGTCGGACCTGATCCCGGAGCTGCAGGGGCGCTTTCCCATCCGTGTGGAACTCGACTCCCTGGGCCGGGACGAATTCATCCGGATTCTCACCGAGCCCCACAACGCCCTTGTCAAGCAGTACACTGAGATGATGGCGACGGAAGGGGTCCGGATTACCTTTACGGAGAATGCAATCGCCGCGATCGCGGAGACGGCAACGCTGGTGAACGACCGGATGGAGAACATCGGGGCGCGGCGTCTCTATACAATCATGGAGAGACTTCTCGACGAGATCTCTTTCGATGCCCCCGAGATGCGAGGGCAGGAGGTGGTGATCGATGCCGATTATGTCGCCGGCCAATTGGAAGAAATTGTCGAGGATGAGGATCTGAGCCGATACATCCTCTAACGGCAGGCTGTTCAAAAATGTTCAGATGCAAGGCGCGCAAAAGGCGAAGAGCGAGGCGTATATGGAAATACGTCGAGCGATGAGCATTGCAGCGCAACGCAGCAGATGAGCGTTTTTCAACAGCCTGATGAGGAGAAGCCGATGGACGATATGAGGACATCCGTGGAGCGCGCCGAAATCCTGGTCGAGGCCCTCCCTTATATCCGCCGTTTTTTCAACAAGACAGTGGTTATCAAGTACGGTGGCCATGCGATGGTGGATGAAGAGCTGAAAAACAATTTTGCCCGCGATGTGGTCATGATGAAGTATATCGGGATTAATCCCGTCGTTGTCCACGGCGGCGGTCCGCAGATCGGGAACCTTTTGAAAAGGGTGGGGAAGGAGTCGAAATTCATCCAGGGGATGCGGGTGACAGACGAGGAGACGATGGATATCGTCGAGATGGTCCTCGTGGGGAAGGTCAACAAAGAGATCGTCGGCCTAATCAATCGCCACGGTGGCCAGGCGGTCGGGTTAAGCGGTAAGGACGCAAATCTGATCCGGGCGGAGAAATATTATCTCAGTGCCGAGAAGGTCAAGGAGACGCCGCCTGAGATCATCGACATCGGTCTCGTGGGGAAAGTCAAGGAGATCAACGCGGTCCTGATCACGTCGCTGATGCGTGATGGCGTGATCCCGGTCATCGCCCCGACGGGGATCGGAGACGGGGGGGAGACCTACAACATCAACGCCGACCTTGTGGCCGGGGCGGTTGCCGCCGCCCTCTCTGCGGAAAAGCTGATCCTGCTGACCGATGTTCCGGGCGTCCTCGACCGCAACAAGATGTTGATCCCGGCGATGGATGACCGCGAGACCCGGAAGATGATTGAGGAAGGGACGATCGCGGGAGGAATGTTCCCCAAGGTGAAGTGCTGTCTCAAGGCCCTCCGGGCCGGGGTAAAGAAGGCCCATATCGTGGACGGCCGCCTGAAACACACGATCCTCTTGGAGATGTTTACCGACCGGGGGATCGGGACAGAAATCGTGTTATAATCGTATTTGAAAATTTGAGACCTATGTGTACTTGGGAATCGTGATCCCGGAAGCGCGCATTGGAGATTTTTCGGGGCGCCTTCCCCCGCAGGGAAGCGAGCAGGTGCGGGATCGAAAAATGTCCAGCGCGCGGAGGGATCGCGATTCCCAAAGATTACGATTTATTGAGGTACGAAAAAATGACCACACAGGAATGGATCGAACTGTCCGATCGCTATATCATGGCAACCTACAAACGGTTTCCCATCGTCCTCACCAGGGGGCTGGGCGTTCATGTCTGGGACAGCGACGGCCGCTGCTATCTCGATTTGGTCGGGGGAATCGCCGTCTGCGCCCTTGGACACGCCCACCCCAGAGTTGTTGCCGCGATCAAGGAGCAGGCGGAAACCCTCTTCCACGTCTCGAACCTCTACCACATCGCGCCGCAAATCCTTCTGGCACGTCTTCTCGTGGAGAATTCTCCGTTCGATAAGGCATTTTTCTGCAACAGCGGGGCGGAGGCCAACGAGGCGGCGATCAAACTCGCCCGGAAGTACGCCTCGGAACACATGCCGGGACGATACGAGCTGATCACGATGCAGGACTCCTTCCACGGCCGGACGCTGGCGACCGTGACGGCGACGGCGCAGGAGAAATTTCATGTCGGTTATGCACCGCTTCCGGAGGGATTCCGGCATGTGCCTTACAACGACCTTCCGGCACTGGAGGCGGCCGTGACGGAGAAAACCTGTGGCGTCTTGGTTGAGCCGATCCAGGGGGAGAGCGGCGTCATCGTTCCCGATTCAGGGTATCTCCAGGGTGTCCGGCGGATTTGCGATGCAAAAGGGCTACTCATGATTGCGGACGAGATTCAGACGGGGATAGGCCGGACGGGGACACTCTTTGCCTGCGAACAGACGGAGGCCGTGCCCGACATGATCACACTGGCGAAGGCCCTGGGGAACGGATTCCCCATCGGGGCGCTCCTCGCAACGGACAGAATCGCCGCGGCCTTCGTTCCGGGGAGCCACGGATCGACCTTCGGCGGCAATCCCCTGGCCTGCGCGGCGGCCCTGGCCGCACTGGAAACCATTCTCGATGAGGGGATACTCGAGAACTGCCGGAAGGTGGGAGAATATTTTCTTTCCAAACTCGGAGCACTGAAGGAAAAACATTCAAGGATCCGGGAGGTCCGGGGACGGGGATTGATGATTGGCGTCGAATTGACCGTGCCTGGGGCGGAATTGGTTCTCAAGTGCCTGCAAAAAGGACTTCTCATCAATTGTGCGAACGGGAATGTCCTGCGTTTTGTACCGCCCCTGATCCTGACCAGACAGGATGTGGACAGGGCCGTGGGGATCCTGGATGAAGCGCTGGAGGAAAAATGAAAAAAGATCTGCTCAGCGAATACGACCTGGAACGGGCCGATTTTGAATCCATTTTCGAAGGGGCGCACCGCCTGAAGCGGAGCCTCCGGGAGGGAAAGGATTATACCCCCTTGAAGGGAAGGACCCTGGGGATGGTCTTCGACAAATCCTCAACGCGAACCAGAATATCCTTTGAAGTCGGGATGTTCCAGCTGGGTGGCATCGCCCTGTTTCTCAACAGTCGGGATACGCAGCTGGGCCATGGGGAGATCATCGCCGACACCGCGCGGATTATGTCCCGCTATCTGAACGGAATCATGATTCGGACCTTTTCCCAGGAATCCGTCGAGGAGTTTGCCCGCTATGCGACCATACCCGTCATCAACGGCCTGACCGATCTCCTCCACCCATGCCAGCTCCTGAGCGACCTGTTTACGATCATCGAGAAGCGGGGGGGGTACGAGGGACTGAAGGTCGCCTATGTCGGCGATGGAAACAATATGGCAAATTCATGGATCAACGCTGCGGCGAAACTGCCGTTTCACCTTGACCTGGCCTGTCCCGATGGGTATGATCCGGATACGGTAATCCTGAAGCGGGGGATGGCAGAGGCACCCGCCGGGGTCGTTCTCCACCGGGAGCCGGCGAAGGCCGTCCGCGACGCGGATATCGTTTACACGGATGTCTGGGTCAGCATGGGACAGGAAGCCAAACGGGAAGAAAAGATAAAGCGGTTTCAGGGCTACCAGGTCAACCAGGCCCTGATCGAACGTGCAAAAAAGGATGTGCTCGTGATGCATTGCCTGCCCGCCCACCGGGGGGAAGAAATCACGGCGGAGGTGATCGACGGACCCCGCTCCATCATCATCGACGAGGCTGAGAACCGTCTCCACGTCCAGAAGGCCGTGATGGAAATCTTGATGCAATGAGGAGGTTAAAAGCGTGAAAGAGGTCAAGAAGGTTGTCCTCGCCTATTCGGGAGGACTGGATACGTCCGTGATCTTGAAATGGCTGATTGAAACCTATGGGTGCGAGGTGATCTGTTTCGCCGCCGACATCGGTCAGAAAGAGGAGCTGTCGGGTCTCCGGGAAAAGGCGATCCAAACCGGGGCTGCGAAGATTTACATCGATGATCTCCGGGAGGAATTCGCCCGGAACTTTGTATTCCCGGCCCTCCGGGCGAATGCGATTTACGAGGGGACCTATCTCCTGGGGACGTCGCTCGCGAGGCCCCTGATCGCCAGGCGTCAACTCGAGATCGCGAAGACGGAGGGTGCCGATGCGGTCTGCCACGGGGCCACGGGGAAGGGGAACGACCAGGTGCGGTTCGAACTGACCTACATGGCTCTCAATCCGGCGATCCGGATCATCTCGGCCTGGAGGGATGAGCGCTGGACGTTCGATTCGCGCGCATCGATGATTGATTATGCGGAGAAGCACGGGATTCCCCTCCCGCTGACGCGGGAGAAACCCTACAGCAGCGACCGGAATCTCCTCCACATCTCCCACGAAGGGGGAATCCTCGAGGACACGTGGGCGGAGCCGAAGGAGGAGATGTTTGTTCTAACCGTTTCCCCGGAGGCAGCGCCTGACCGGCCGGCCTATGTGGAGATCGGTTTTGAGAAGGGAAACCCCGTTTCCGTTAATGGTGCAGCCATGACACCGGCTGCGCTTGTTGATCATCTGAACGGGATCGCCGGGGCGAACGGAATCGGCCGCATGGACATGGTTGAGAACCGTTTCGTCGGCATGAAGTCGAGAGGGGTTTACGAGACGCCCGGGGGAACCATCCTCTGGGCCGCTCACCGTGCCGTCGAATCGATCACAATGGACCGCGAGGTGATGCTGATGCGGGATTCCCTGATCCCCAAGTATGCGCAGCTTGTTTACAACGGTTTCTGGTACTCCCCGGAAATGGAGGTTCTCCAGCGGTTCATCGACGATACGCAGGGGCGCGTGACGGGAACCGCGCGGCTGAAGCTCTACAAGGGAAACTGCATCGTCGTCGGGAGAAAATCCCCCTTCTCCCTTTACAGCGAGGACTTCGCGACGTTCGAAAAGGATCGGGTCTATGACCAGAAGGATGCGACGGGATTTATCCGCTTGAACGCGCTGCGACTGCGGATTCTGGCGATGATGGATGCCCGGGGATAACCCGGGCGGAATGATGGACCTAGACAGCCCCCGTTGTTTTAGCCGGGAGCCGGCCTTCGGCCTTTCGCCGGGCCGCTGCACATTTTTCGACCATGCACGTCCTCGCTTCGCTGCGGCGGCATGGTGCCCGAAAAATCTGCAATGCGTCCCTACGCGAAGGCCGTGACCGACACGGGGAATAGATGTGGACAATTCCACAATGGATCGGCGGGTCAAAATGAAGAAAGACGAAAAGCCCTGGGGCGGGCGGTTCAGTGAGCCGACGGATCGTGGGGTGGAGGCCTTCACAGCTTCGATTCACTACGACCGTCGCCTCTATCGGTACGACATCGAGGGAAGTGTCGCCCACGCCCGGATGCTGGAAAAACAGGGGATCATCACGAAGGAGGATGCAAAGTCGATTCGAACCGGCCTCAGGGGAATCCTGGCCGACATCGAGGCAGGGAACTTTGATTTTCACCCCGATGATGAGGACATCCACATGGCCATCGAGAAGGCCCTGACAGCCCGGATCGGCGAGGCCGGCGGGAAACTCCACGCGGGTCGAAGCCGGAACGACCAGATTGCCCTCGACATTCGCCTGTATCTGCGGGCGGAGATCGGCCGGGTGGTCGAGCTTCTCAAAGCCCTGAAGGCCGGTTTCGTTGAACTGGCGAAAAAGGAGCTGGGTGCCATCCTGCCCGGTTACACCCACATGCAGAAGGCACAGCCGGTGCTGCTGTCACACTACCTGCTGGCCTTCCGGGAGATGCTCGACCGGGACGAGGCGCGCCTTCGGGATTGCCTGAAGCGGGTGAACGTCATGCCGCTGGGGGTTGCGGCGCTCTCTGGGACGGGACTTCCCA
>JAFGRP010000008.1 GCA_016935075.1 Deltaproteobacteria bacterium
ACCGGATTTTTTCACTCTCGCAAACATGGGGTGCCTCCTTATTTAGTCACCCCATATTTAGGTGAATAACTACGGAATGTCAAGATCTACAAGCAGATTCTATGGCACCACGTTTCTGAGATTTTTCGGATTTTTCAAAGAGCGATCCAACTATTACAATGACTTACGATGACGAACCATTAATCTGCTGTAAAAGAAAAGCTTAGTCGTCGTCCGGTCCGGGGAAACCCTGACGGAAGAGGAGATCATCGAATACTGCAGGGAAAGGCCGACGCCCTGCAAGGCGCCGCGGAAGATCGCGTTCCTGGACGCGCTGCCCAAGAGCGCCGCGGGGAAGATCCTTCGGCGATAGCTCCGGGCGCTGGACGCAAGGGTTTATGATGAACCCTGAGTAGCTTTGAAATCGTGATCCTTCCGCGCGCCGGACCTTTTTCGACCCTGCACCTCCCCGTTTCGCTGCAAAGACGAAACTCGCGCTAATGCGCTCAAACAATCGTCTTTGCGGGCGCTGCACTGCGGGGGCAGGATACCCCGAAAAATCTCCAATGCGCGCTTTCGGAGATCACGATTTCAAAGGTGTCAAGGTGAGAAAAATTGGTCTATCCTTCCTTTTTCTCTTTGATGTAGAACTGCATCTTGAGATCGCCGATTTCCACGATGTCGCCGTCCTGGAGATCGTAACGCTGCGCAACTTTCTGATCGTTGATCTTCAGATCCTTTCCCGATGACGGATTAATAAAATAACCCTCTTTACGCCGATTGACCAGCGCGGCCACCTTGGGGGCAAAGAATCCCTTCAGGCGAATCAGGGCCGCATCGTCTTTGCCGATGGTCGTGATTCTGTCCTTGAGGAGGTAATCCTTTTTTTCCGTGGATCCTTCGATGATGAGGAATCCTCCCAGGACATCGACTTTTTCCGTGGCGGCCAGGATTTTCTTCTGGTCCGACGGCGCCAGGATCATGGTCTCGTTCATGGAACGGCCGCGGATTCCGGGCTTGGCCGCGTCCTCATCCGGGGGTTTATCGGACATGAATTCAATGGTGTGATTGCCGATCAGGATGATATCCCCATTTTTCAGGGCATACTTGGTCACCTTTTGCCCGTTGAGAAAGGTGCCGTTGAGGCTGTTGAGATCTTCGATGAAGTAGGCCTCATTCTCCTCCACAATCCGGGCATGAGATCCGGATATGGCCTGGTTGTCGATGACGACGTCATTTCCCGGTTTCCTGCCTATGGTAAGCATGACCTGTGTTATCGGTACCTCCTTGATGACGGCATCTTTGAATTTGATCTGGATTTTTGCCATGCTTCACCTCCTGTGCCATGTTAAAAAATTGATCAAAGAAGAAAACCAGCTTTCTTCGAGGATGTATACCACAATCGCCGTAATATTGTCCTGTCCCCCTCCCGCGTTGGCCATTTCGATGAGCCTTTGACCGGCGGCGGCCGGATCCCGCCCGGCCAGGACCACGGAGAGAATCTCTTCGTCACGGACCATATTGGTCAGGCCGTCGGTACAGAGGACCAGAATATCGCCACCCAGCAGATCCAGTTCGTTGAGATCCACCTCCACATCGGCTTCAATCCCGACGGCGCGGGTCAGGATGTTCTTGATTTCGGATTTCTCGGCCTCTTCACGGCTGATGAGTTCATGCTTGACCTGTTCGGCCACAACGGAGTGGTCATCCGTAAGCTGTTCGATGCCGCCGGCGCGAATCAGGTACAGTCGGCTGTCGCCCACGTGGGCGATGCTCAGTTTACGGTTGTGCAGAAGGGCGCAAACAAGGGTCGTTCCCATGCCTTTCCACTGGGCGTTACTCCGGGCCGCTTCGTAAATGGCCATGTTTGCCAGGCGTACCGCAGAGCCCAGACGGTTGGTGTTTTCGGTAAAATCTTCATCATAGGTCCCGATCAGGGGCGTCTTGCCGCCTGCAGCCGGATCGCTAAAGTAATTTCTGATGGCGTCCACGGCCATACGGCTTGCTGTTTCGCCGGAGGCATGGCCGCCCATGCCGTCGGCCACAACCAGCAGGTCCCGGTCCGGCGCAAGGAAAAAGGCATCCTCGTTGTTTTTTCGGACCATCCCCACGTTGGTTTGTCCGGCGGCCAGTGGCTGAAATCTTTTAATCATAAAACCTTCATCAGATTGCGGAGATCGTCTGCCAGCTCCTTGCCGTGTTGATAACGCATGGCCTTGTCTTTGGCCAGGAGCTTCAGGATGATGGATTCGAAAGTTTCAGGCACGTCCGGCAACAGCTCCCGCAGGGGAGGGGGAGAGGTGCTGGTGATATTGTAGATGAGGGTGGTGATGCTTTCACCGCCGAAAGGCTTTTCACCGGTGAGGAGTTCGAAGAAGACGACCCCCAGGGAAAAGAGATCCGATGTGCCGTCCACCTTTTGACCGGCAATCTGCTCCGGGGACATGTAGCTGGGCGTTCCCATGATGACCCCCGTCTGCGTCTTGGAACTCGCCATGACCCGGGCGATCCCGAAATCGGCCACCTTGATTTCCCGGTTGCCGAGCATCATGATGTTGGCCGGCTTGATATCCCGGTGTACCACCCCGTTGTCGTGTGCGTAGTCCAGCGCACTGGCTACATCGGCAATGATTTTAATCACTTCCCGACGAGGCAACAGATTGTCCTTCCGGCAGTAAGGCTCCAGGTCCGTACCGTCGAGCAGTTCCATCGCCATGTAGGCGATCTCATAGTCTTCGCCCACATCGTAAATGGTGACGATATTCGGGTGCGAGAGTTTTCCCGCCGCTTCCGCCTCGCGGAAAAAGCGGCTTTTGACCTCCGCGAGCTGCCCTTCATCGAATTCCTCGTAGCGCAACGTCTTGATGGCGACCTCGCGGTTGATCTTGGGGTCCTTGCCCAGATAGACGATCCCCATGGCCCCCCGGCCCAGTTCCTTGACGATTTCATAACGCCCGAGGGTGGGCCGGGTTTGGGAGCTGGCGACGATCACGGTGCCGTCCTTGCGCGCCCCTCCGGCGCCGAATATCGCCGTATCCCCGACAGCCTTGAGCTTCTTGATCCGGTCCCCGGCATCCTTGAAATCTCCCTTGCTCTGAATGTGTTCGTAAACGGCGACGGCCTTGTTGAACATCCGCTTCCGCTCAAAATCGAGGCCCAGGTTGTACAGCAGTTCCTTGACGGCTTCATCCTCCACGGGACACTTGCGGAATTTCTCGAAGGCCATATCCAGCATTCCCTGCCCCTGGAAGGAAAGCCCCAGCATCTTGTTCGTTTCGACGCTGTCGGCCTCGATCCGCTCCTTCGACTGTTCCGTGAAAAAGTATTTCTTGGAAACGAAGACCGTGTATCCCAACGCCAGCAGCAGCAGGGGATAGAACATCGTGAGCCAGTACCCTTCCATCAGCAGGAAATAAAAGGCGGCGCCGAGCCATGCCAGGAGCAAAATGAGAGAAATAAAGGCGCTGAGGCCCGCTTTCAGGCGGGGCATGACGAAGGCGAGAAAAAGGCCGAAAAGAAATATGATGCCGATCTCCAGAGGCATGGCCCATTCGGGGATGACGATATGGTCCTGGGTCAGAATGTTGTCAATGACATTGGCGGTGATCAGCGCGGAAGGTACGGCAACGGAGACGGGGGTCACCTGCAGCAGACCCAGTCCCGTTGCAGTAATGGCGATGATGACGATCTTGTCTTTGAAGGCCCCGGGAGGGACCTTGCCGTTCACGACGTCTACAAACGAGTGTGTCTTGTAATTGCTGCTGTAGCTGATCAGCATGCGGTAATGGTCATACAGGGGAATGGAGATGTTCCGGATTCGGATGCGGCTGTCGCCTACGGCAACGATGTCCTGCAGGTCGTAGCCCAGATATTTCAGGACCAGTTGCATCCCCAGCGAGGGGAAGGCCCGGTTTCCGTAATCAACGAACAGGGGTTCGCTCCGGACAATGCCGTCACGGTCCGCCAGCAGATTGATATGTCCCAGCGCCAGGGCGCCTGTCGAGAAATCGGGCAGCGGAGGCATCAATTCCCTTGCCGTGAGAAGATTCAGCGGTTTTTGAAAAAACAGGGAATTGCGGCGGAGATAGTCGGGCATGCTGTTGCTGTCCATGAGGACGGGCTCCCCGAAAGAGAAGAAGAAGGGGAGGACCACATTCTGCGCGGCGGTAATGGCCGCCGACAGCGCCGCATCGTTGTCCAGCCGCTTTTCCGACTCTTTGAGCGCCGCGTATATCCCGCCCGCCGTCCGGAGCTTTGCCGCATCCGGGGCTTCATCGATTGTCTTGAGGACATTGCGGACCTCGACGAGACCCTGGTTGAGGTCCCGTTCGGAATAGATGATGTTCAGGCCGATGATCTTGGCGCCCGCATTCTGGAGGTGCCCAATCATGTTGGCGATTTGTGTGCGGGACCATGGCCAGCGGCCGATCTTGGCGATGCTGTCGTCGTCGATCGCCACGACGGCAATCGGCGATGCCGCCGGTTTTACGCGAAGCATCAGACCGAAATCGTAAAATTTGTACTCGAGGGTTTCAAGGGGCTGCCACCTGAAAAAATACGCCCCGAAAACCAGGAACATCAATATGAAACCGATGAGGATATTAGAAAGAGATGATTGTCTTGCCTGTTTCATCATCCATCCGCGCTCCTAAGCGGGGTGAAGCCTTGACTGAATGGAGGAGAAGTCGTTGTTTTTACACGGCAGGAGTATATGAAGAACGGCCCTGAGTGTCAAGCGGATTTTAGCGAAAAAAAACGTAAGGAACGACATATGATTTTACACAAAGAACGATCGCTCTGATTAACGGCGCAGTGATATTTTTCACCAATCCATATTTCTTTTTTTCAGCCATCGTTTGGCCTCCTCATGCCCCTTCCTGGCTCCATCCTTGTATGCTGAAACGTGATCCCCGAACTTTTTATAATATTCAAGGGCTTTTTGTTCATTCATGGGAAAGCCCCATCCGTTGTCGTATAAACGTCCGAGGTTGAAATAGCCCCAACTATGGCCGCCGCTGCCCGCTTTTTCGAAGAATGCGTGCGCTTGCGCGTAGTCTCTTTTCACCCCAAAGGCGTTCAAGTAAATCAGCCCAAGCGTATTGCAGCCCCCTGCAGATCCTGAATCAGCCGCTTTTTTGCACCATTCATATGCCTTGCCGTAATCCTTGTTTACGCCTTTTCCGTCCAGATAGAACGAGCAAACTGTGGCCTGGGCTTCCACATGACCCGTTTCCGCGGCTTTTGAATAGTGTGAAAATGCCGTGGATAGATCTGTATCGACGCCCCATCCATGATGGTATATCCGACCAAGATTCCAATATCCGTAAGGATTGCCGCTGTCTGCGACTTCCCTGAACAGTTTATGGGCCATGCCGTAATCCTGTTTCACCCCTTTGCCGTTCAGATACATCAGGCCCAGATCGTTTTTCGCGTCGGCATGATTCTGATCCGCAGCCTTGCTGTACCATCTGACCGCCGAGGAGGGATCCTTTTCGACGCCTTCCCCGCGTTGGTACATCCAGCCCAGGTATCGCTGAGCCAGCGGGTCACCCAGGTCGGCTGCCTCTTTGAAAAGCTCAAAAGCCTTCTTGTGATCTTTCGGCACGCCGTCGCCTTTGTAATGCTTCATCGCCTCCCGGGAGACGGCGGCTGAATCCTCAGGATGCCCCTTTTTCTGAGGCTTCTCTTCTTTTGAGGCGAGAGTTGACCTTGTTCCGGGATTCTTGGAATGAACGACGGCCAGATAATCGGGCGCGGGAGTTCCCGCACCCGGCCCTTCTGATGAAGCCCAAACAAATTTAGGCCCGACCTCCACGATTGTCCACCTGCCCTCGACCGGAATAAAATCCTCGCCGATCTTAAAACCGATTTCGATCGGATCGCCCACATTCGGCGCGTATTCACCGGCATATTCGACCTTAACCTTAGGACCTTGGACTTCCACGACCTTCCCTTGAATGGTCATCTCTGCAGCCGGCAAGGGTACCACCATGGAAAACATGAAAAAACCGGCAAGGGATACCAAGGCCTTTATGCATTTCTGTTCGCGCATGGTTCACGACACCTCCGAGTTTTGATGGTTATGAGATTCAACCGGGCTTGTCGGGTTACCTTTGATCCTGCTTTCTTTCAATTGGTCAGAACCGATGTCCCCGCAGGCATTATCTCTGTCCTATCACAAACCAAATGCCGGGTATCGCCGCAGCATGAATTTCAACGCACCCTTTTAAGTACAGTCAACCAATGCGAAATGTCTTCACCCGTATATTGGATGGCCCCACAGCGAGCGCTGAGCAGGGCGACTTTATCCCACTTGGCAATCAGCCGGCCCTGAGATGTCTTGGTCAGCCGCATTCTTTGCCCGGTGTACTCGCCCCCGAAAAATTCATTGGGGCCTATTCTGGTCACCTTGAAATAGACCATCCCCGGCCGGTAGCCGTCTTTCAAATAGAAGTCATCCACCCTCAATAACCTGCCCTCATAGTTGATCCCATCCCCGGTCGTAAATTCCAGGGCCATCGAACGATTCTCAAAACGTCCGCCGAGATCGCAGTCAGACTCTCTGCCGTCAACCGGGTCCCGGCAATCGGGGACACCGTTCACTTTAACACCGCTGATTGAACCGCCACGTTCATCTTTTCCGGTGAACCTGTTGCCGGAAATTGTAAGGAATTCCCGGCCGTTCTCTGTGTGCCAATACATGGTCACATGCGCCTGACCATTCCTCTCGCTGCAGCCCCATCCCCCTCCGCTCCTGATCCTGTTCCCCTGTCGTGCGACCATCAATTTCTTCTCGGCGCAGACATGGACCGTCCAGCCGTTGTGCCACTGCCATACCCCCGGCGCCTGGCTGCAGTGGCTGCTTTCCATCGGCGGTCGTTCGACAACCGGTTGGTCCCGTGGAACATATTTGCTGAAAACAAATAACTTCACTTCAGAACCGGGAGCGACTTTCCCTCCGGCCCCGGGCTCCTGGGACTTGACGCGGGAGGATTTTTCCTCGGAAGGGGCCGGTCCCGCAGACAGGGGGGAAACCTTCAGTCCGGCACTCGCCAGGCGTGCTTTTGCATCCGAAAATGATAGCCCCTCGACTGCCGGAACCACTGCAAGAGGGAGGCTGTATTGGCCATACACCTTCACGGTGACTTCGGTTCCGGGGGCTACCTTGGAGCCCGCTTTGGGCTCTGCTTCCCTGGCCCTGAACGACAGATCCTCCGACGGAGCGGGACCAAGGGCGACCAGCCGGGCTTTCAACCCTTGCGCTTCTATCTGGGCCTTGGCCTCACGGGCTGTAAGGCCGGCAATGTCTGGAACGAAAATTTCCGGCCGATAGGGGCCGTACACCTCCAATTTCACGCCTGAGCCCCGCTTCAGTTTTGCGCCGGGACCAGGATCTTGTGACGCGATTTTCCCTTCGTCCGACTTGCTGAGAGCCGCCTTGCCGGCAACGAGGCGGGACTTCAGGCCGTCCTGTTCGAGCTTCTTTTTGGCATCCGACAAGGGAAATCCGGTCATGTTTGCCACCGTTACCGTTTCGGGTGCTTTATACCTGCCGCGGCAATTTTCCATCGAACGGTTATTCAATTTGCCGAGCACATATTCTTCCAGAGTGCAGTGGTCGACGGAGTCCAGCCTTTGGCGGACGGACCAGACTGTCTCTTCAGGGCTGGCCAGAGCATAGTCTGGCCTGGAAGTTGCGGTGAGGATATCCCCATCGGCGGTGGTTCCGGTTTTCCGCCCCCATGGGTCATAACGGAGTTTGGCGCCTTCGGTTGCGTTCTCAGGCGGCTCGGCAACCGAAACCCATTCGCGGATTATTGCGGACATGTTCTCTTTCGCGGGATTTAATCGTTCCGGATGAACCGGTTTGGCAAACCCGGGGTCCGTTTGATCTGGCCTGGCGGAACCTTTGCTGTCTCCGACCGCTGTTTCTCCCGGAGAAGGGATCAGCTCAGGGGGAAAATCAAAGGGCGGGAGCTTCGCCATGGCCGTTTGTCCCGGTTCCAGGGTGCGGTATTGAAGGATCAAGGGCGCCGTAAAGGAGTCCTCCTTGCGCGGCAATACTTCAATGTCCAGCTTGTTTGTACGATTATTTTCAGAATAGCTGAATAGACGCCTTGGTTTGCTCTCTGCCCCGTAACCCAGGTTGTTGGTTCCGTGGGCGTCCCGGCCGTCGCTTTCCACCCTCCAGGTGTAATAAGATTCCCATTGTTTCATGACGCTATTCAACGCATGTTTTTCAGGTACGAAAAGGACGGTCAGCTTCACGATTCCATTCCCGCATCCCAGAGGATCCCGTGATCTCGCCCAGCCCTGCAACAGAGACGCTTCAATCGAAATGCCGGGAGCAAAGATTCCCGCCCCTCCATATCCGCGCTTCACCCAATAGGGGGATGCCTCTGCCGGACGGGTCCTTTCCCGCCCACAATCAGGCGGATTCTCCGTAAAAACGTTTTGCCTTGCCTCGGCTTCGATGCGGAACGGTTTTCCGGGGATTATTTCCAGGGGGGCGTATGTGACGGCAACGCCCAAGACCGATACCGTTTTGCCGGCAGATACGATTCTTGCCGTGTACCCGCTTTGATTCTCCGTGTGATTGTAAAGGATCTCTCCGCTGTGAACTGCGCCCGTGGATGAAGGCCCTGTAATTCTGACAAGCTTCAGAATGGGCGGCGAAGCTATTTGTTCATCCTCTTTTGTCTCTTTTTCTATTTTCACGGTCATTTCTGGATTCGGAGTATCGATAAGCCCCATGTCCGCCGAGACTTTGAACACCACTGTCTCGATCGACTCAGCCTGGGCGCCTTCCAGCACATCGAACGTGATGGTAAAAACACACGTTGCCCCGGGTGGCAGATCCCCTTTTTTATCAGCCTCGATTCGAAGATTGGTCATCCATTGCGAACCTGCGGCAATATTTAGCGACACCTCCCCCGCGGATGTCTCCCTGCTTGGATTGGTCACCGCAATCGTGAACCGATTGTCGGCCGATCCGGCTTTGACCACGCCGTCTATTGCCCTTTCAGCCATGGCAGGGCCTGGAAGCGCATGCGGCAAGGTCAGCGCCATCATGACAAGAATGCACCCGAGTTTTTTCAGAGCACCTTTTAAATAATGATAGAAATCAGGAGAGCTGCACATACAGGGCATCTTGCACCTTTTAAAACACAATTGATTGGTCCAACTCCCGTTATCAGGATGATCCTATCTTGATTGGCCGGGGCGTGCTGTCCGTCCTTGAATGCCGCCGGATATAACCCCTTTTCCTTTTTTGACATTGAGTTCCAGGATTTCAAGATGAGGGGAATACTCAAGTGCCAACACCCCGGAATTAGGCCAAGAGACTTTACCGGTAATGTTTCTCTGACCTTTTCGACCCCTGTCAAGGTTTACATCATAGGTTCTTGAAATGGCCTTCCCGTTCAAAGTGAGTTTCAGTTGATATCGATTTTTTACGTCCACCAATGCAATTCGAAACATCCCTGTTCCCGAGGCTTTCCTTCTTTTTTCGATTTCTTGCTGATGCCGCTCGATATATCCTGCCGGAATGGATCCTCCGCTCATGATGGGCGGTGCAATGATGCCTTCAAAAGCGGCCCCCGCGCCCGGAACATCCTTATGGTAAAGTTCCAAACTGAATGTTTTCTGCCCTGGTTTAATTGTTGTGCCTGCGTAACGAACGTTTTCACCCGCGCCGGCAGTCCACAACTCCGCATCCACACCATCATAATAATTCGCAATGGCCCGGGAGGCTTTTTCGGCAAGGCGAAATGTCAACTCCTGCCTCATTGGAGAAAAATCATTAACAACGTCAAAAGCGGCAAGCGGATCCGGCAGTCTGTTCCAGGCCAGTTTCCGCACGGGTTCGTGGACAACCTCGTCCGCTCGGGACCGGTTTTGTTCCGCAAGATACTCGGTTCCCCGGTACAGGGGTGACAGGCCCCCAAGATGTTGATCGCTGAGATCATATCCCTGATAAGGACCTTTATGGGCAATGTTTTCAGGGTAGAGAAGATAGAAACGAACCGCCTGAACTGTCCGCGGGTATTTGTCATCAGGCACCTGTTCAAATCCACAAACATCGGCCCTGATCATAATTGGAGGAATAGGCCCCCCATTGTAGGTTGACCCCAAACTGAACTTTCTGGGATCAATCCCCTCATAAAGATCTTGTTTCATCTGATCTTCAGCGGCATGAAAAGCAAAACCGGCCAACTTTCTCATCACTGAAGCGCTGCTCAGCCATTCCCCCTTTTTAAAGGCGTCGGTGGTCAGAAACCCCTTGTCATTGGCCTCTACAGAGATATTGAGGATGCAGTATATATCAGTCTCACCGTATTCCTCCCCGAATGCAGTGATGCTATTCAGGAGTCCTGCCAAAACCTCATCGATTACCACATCCACAGGATTAAGAGACATTCTTAATGCGGTGAACCACAGCCAAAGATAATCGCTTGCCTGCCAGTCAAAAACGGTAGGGGATACATACCAGAGGGTATAAGCGGGCTCTTTTTCCACCCACGCCCACTTTATGGGTCTTTTTCTGAGGGTATCCAGGAATCCGTTTTTCCGATCCCCAATGATCAGATGCATTTCGTCATGAATATGTTTTGGAATCTGGGGCGGCCTCAAAACCTGTTCGCTAATGACCGGCGGTATCTCGTCTTGAGGGTCCAAAGGTCTCCCCATAATCAGATCCGGAATCTGTTTCAGTCCGGCGATAAACTTTTCTCCAGTCGTCGGAACAATACCAGCGAAGGGTCGAAGGATACGAAAGTCAAGACCTTTGGTCAGTCCCGCCTGCTCCATGAGAAAAAACATCTCGAGGCCCCAGGGACAGAAATCGGAAAGCAAATCCCTGGCGGTATCGGTGGTTGATTTTTGATGATACAATTTTATACTTTGCGGGCGCGAAATCCCTCTCGGCATCAACCTTTCCTTTGTTTGTGCAAAGTTCTGAAAAAATTCCAGATCCTTCCGTAATTCATCCTGCAGGACATCAACGGTGGAGTAGTTTTCTCCGGAAGCGATACAACTGATCTCGAGGCCCTTTGCATGCTGAGCCACTCGCGCGCCTGTTCCTATTGTTTCATAGCCGGCATAGGGATGGATTACTTTTTTTTCTTGATATGACAAGACAACCTCTTGTTGACGATAATGGGGGAGTTCATTGAGCGCCGTGTTGCTTAAAACCCGATATGTATTCTCCAACAGAATGACCTTCTGCAATAAATGCAGCCCCTTCCGATAATTCTCCAGCGCTTCATTTTTGCGATTCCTTTTCATGTGATCGACAGCCGCGAACAAAAGGCATTCCCCGGCAATCAGTTTCCCCCGCAAAATAAAGGGTCCGTTTTCACCTTCGGGCGTCATGCGTTCGTATTCACCAAATACCCGGGTTGCCAGATTTTCCCAACCCTCGGCATTCGCCTGTTTTTTCGTCTGCCATAGAAAGTAGGCCCGATCGAAGATTTCAAGCCTCTTAAAAAACTCTATTTGAAATGCATTTGGGCGGAAAACATCCGGACCGGACCTCTCCCAGTCTATGTCACTATCCGGACCTTGAAACCTGGAGAGTTCCGGCTCCACCGCCCAGGCGGCCGGTAACGCATGTCCGCACAACCCGGCTCCGATTGCAAAGCATGCAGTGAAAACAAGCCCAACAATGATCGCCCCAAAGATCCTTTTCATCATAATCCCTTTTTCGGTCCGGTTTTTGTAAACACTCTCTGAAAAGCTGCATCCGCCGATTTTCAAACGCTGATCCCATCGCATAGGTGATGTCACCCAGTGGAACCTCCTTGTTTTCCATCCTGACATCCTACGATTTATGCTCCTATTCTACAGCAACCGTGGAAAGTGCATCGGCAGCAGGAAAGCCCAGAGGCAGAAGGTCACAAACGCGGACCACAGCAGGACACATATGAGTTGAGTGATATACCGATGACGCTCTTTCGACATGAACAGCTCGGATGCGATCAGGACGATAAAGGACAGGATGGTGAATACGAACAGAGCAAAGGGATCGCTGGCCTGGATACTTAATTGGGTTGGAAGAGGAAGCTGGGGGTCGCCCCCTCCGCCCAATTGCTTGTAGATCCGAAGGATCACGTCTCTGGCAAAATAGAGGCACAGATGGGCAAAGCCCGCCATGGCCAGAACTGTGAATGCCGTGATCCTTGTGAGAAATTTCATTTTCCTGCGTTTTCGGCCTGTCAGTTCAAAACCTGTATGATCCGTGCTGGGCCGCTCGAGTGCTGATATGAATTTTCTTTGAGGCGCGGTTCATTTTACTAAGAGAAAAGTGATCAGTCAAGCGGGTTTGCAGTCGAAGATGAACGGTATTGACATATGTTCCTCTCTCTCCTATATTCAATCCGCGGGAAAGCCGACGCAAAACTGCCCTTTGCCGGGGCGGTCGACGGCTTGACCCGCTGGAGCCGGGTTTCGCCGGGACAGGCCATCGGGAATGGGAGGGAATCGCCCCGGATGGCGTTTGCCGGTTCGGCGGCATGTCGGGTAACCGGGGGGATGCACCATGGTCAAATTCCGGGAATGGGTTCCAAAGGCGATCTCTTTCATCCGGCAGGACATCTGGAGAATCCGCCGGACAAACCTTCCTCCGGGAAAATCCTTTTTTCTGAAGCTCATGCGGGTGCTGATCCTTTCGATCCGGGGATTTGACGAGGACAGGTGCCAGCTTCGGGCGTCGGCCATCACCTTCTACTCGCTGATCTCCATCGTGCCCGTGGCCGCCATGGCCTTCGGCATCGCCAAGGGATTCGGCTTCGAGAAGATGCTGGAGGCGCAGTTGCGCACCAAGCTCGCCGGCCACGAGGAGATTATCGACAACGTCATCCAGTTTTCCCATTCGCTTCTGGAAAGCACCAAGGGGGGGG
Organism: Deltaproteobacteria bacterium; assembly: GCA_016935075.1. Classification (GTDB taxonomy): domain Bacteria; phylum Desulfobacterota; class Syntrophia; order Syntrophales; family UBA5619; genus UBA5619. The sequence continues at coordinate 12,879 of JAFGRP010000008.1, forward strand.
TGCTCGCGGGCGCCGGCCTGATCGTTCTTTTCTGGGCCGTGATCAAGGTTCTGGGGCAGATCGAAGACGCCCTGAACGATATCTGGGGGATCAAGGAGCGGCGCTCTTTGGGCCGGAAATTCAGCGACTACCTTTCGCTCATGCTGGTCTGCCCTGTTCTGGTCATCCTCTCCGGCAGCGTGACCGTGTTCGCCACCACCCAGGTGACCCTGATCCTGGACAAAATCACGATCCTGGGCGTTTTCAGTCCCATGGTCTTTTTTCTGCTCAAACTGATGCCTTACTGTCTTTTATGGGGATTGTTCACCTTTCTTTACATTTTCATGCCGAACACCAGGGTTCGCGTCACGTCCGGCCTGCTGGCCGGGATCATCACCGGCACCCTCTTCCAGATCGTTCAATGGAGCTACATCACCTTTCAGATCGGGGCCGCGAAATACAACGCCATCTATGTCAGTTTCGCCGCATTCCCGCTTTTCCTGGTCTGGCTGCAGCTGAGCTGGCTGATCGTCCTCTACGGGGCCGAGTTGTCCTTTGCCCACCAGAACGTGGATACCTATGAATTCGAACCCGATGCGCTCCAGGCCAGTCGCCGTCTCAAGAAACTGCTTTCCCTCCAGATCGCGCAGCATGTGATCAAGAACTTTGCCCGGGGGGGCGCCCCGCTGACCGCGCGACGGATATCTCAGGAACTTGAGATCCCGGTTCGCCTGGTCAACGAAATCCTCTTCGAACTGGTCCAGAGCCGTCTCTTCTCTGCGTCAGGGACGGAAGGTGACGGGGAGCGTGCATACCAGCCGGCCCGCGACATCCATCTCCTGACGATCCAACGCGTCGTTGAGGCCCTGGAACTCCGCGGGCTCAACACGATCCAGACGGCGTCCACCCCGGAGTTTTCGGTTCTGTCGAGGACGCTGGAGGCCTTCGGAAAGGCCGTTGAGGGGCTTCCCGAAAACAGGCTCCTGAAGGATCTATGATGTGTCAGGGGGGTACGTTCCGACCTCTTCGGGCTTCAGGAACAATCACCTGCGGCGAGCTGGCGCCGTGCATCGATTCCACGAGGTATCCCACGGCAGCGGATCCCGTTAAAACTTTAATTCCAGACTGAAAATAATGCTTTTATCCCGAATCCACGATTGATTATCGGGAGATTTTTGATTCGGGGCGTTGGAGATGTCGCTGGAGATGATGTTTTTGATCGTTTCAGGGTCGATGCTCCGGGTGACCACCCCTATGCTGGTGTTCAGGCTGAAGGTGTATTTCTGCCGCAGGGTGTAGATCTCCCGACTGTTCTCCAGACGTACGGAATATTGGGCTTCCTGTTTTGGATCCGGAGCGGCCGCTCCCGGGTCCGTCATTTTTTCCAGGGTGATGGACTTGATGTATTTCGAGGGGATCTGCTTCTCCTGGTTATCCGCTGACGATACCGTCACCTCGCGGGGCTGGTCGCTGATATAGCCCTCCAGAACGGAATCCTGCGAGTCCTTTACAATGGCATAGATGCCGAGCGCCTTCTGCCCGGATTCATCCAGGGCAAGGGCCGTGGAGCAGAGGAAAAAGGACAGGAAGGTGAAAAGCAAAAGAGCATATCGGATCATTGCAATGTCGCCTGCCCGCTTATTCATCACAGCAGTTCCGCCGCCTCGCTGACAAGCCGCGCCTCCTCGACAAGGGAAGAAATCCGGGCCGTTTCCCTGTCGAGCCGCGACAGCGGCTCTTTCAAGTCATGCTGAATTTCGAGAATGAGCCGCTCGAAGATTCCGGTGATCTCCTGGTCCAGCCGGCCCCGGAACTCCTCCCGCGACCTCGCCATCTTCTGCGAGAAATCATTCATGATAGCCGAACGTTTCCAGATCAATGTCACGGTCACAAGGCCGGCTCCCACCGCGGCGAGGATGCCGCCGGTGATGTCAAAGGCGATGAGGTGCGTCGCCATCGCAATCACGGCGCCCAGGGCTGCAATGCCCCCTCCGGTCAGCGTGAGGGCGCCGAGATCGGATCCCTGCAAACCTTTCTGGTTGACAATGTCCGAAATGCGGAGGTCCCGGAGCTGACCCTGCAGCCGTTCGAGAATATCGATGCGGTCAGCAGCGGCAGGGGGGCCGCCTTTTTGTCGACGTTCCTGACGATGTGCGATCGCCGAGTCCAGGTCGTCCAGCATGGCCTTCATCTCATCCGAGAGGTCTTTTGAGGCGCGGGAGGATTCGGCCTCGATCTCCTGTCTCGCTGTTTTCTCGAACCGCTCCTGGATTTCTTTGATCCACGTTTTCACATCCTTGTCGCGAAGAAAGGGGATGGACCGACGCAGAATCGTTCCAACCTCCAGCCCTTCCCTGAAATCCTCCTCGAGCCTGGAAGCGAGGCGGTCGTAAGAAACGCCGAGGCTGTCGACGACCAGTCGCCGGAGGGCGTTTGCCTTCTCCCGGCGACCCTCGACCCTGGCCAGCAGACCCCGGTAAAACGCCTCGTCCTCCGCAATGGCGGCCTCCTCCCTGCGCAGGTCTGCGAGCAGATCATTGAGCACCTTCCGGACCGTGTCCCGCGATCCCTCCAGTTTCATCCGCCAGACATCGCCGCTCTCAACGGCATTGCGCAGAAATTCCCGGAACTCCGTAAAACCGCTGTCGGGGGCCCCCTCCGATTCTCGCTTCGCGGATACCGTGAACAGGACGGGATTCTGAACGTTCCGTTCATGCGCGTACTGCTTCACCCGCTCCTGATTGACGGCAAGCTCCTGCGGACTGGCGAGGTCGGCCTGCTGCAACACAAATACGATCTTGCGGTGCCAGTCCCTGCGCACGAAAGAGAGGAATTCCCATGCCGTGGCCGTATGGGGATTCTTCGCCGGAAAGACGAACACAACGAGGTCGCTTCTGGGGATATAGTTTTCCGTAATCATCTGATGATTGCGGATGATGGAGTTCGTTCCGGGCGTGTCGACGATCGTGATGTCCTTAAGCACCTCCTTGGGCAAACGAACCCTTTCCCAGTGATCGCCCAGTGCTGTTCTTGACCGTCCCTCGCCGTAGACCAATTCCTGGATTCCGGCCGTGCAGGGGTCCGGCGCCACTTCGCAGACCTCCTCTCCGAGGAGCGCATTGATAAAGCTGCTCTTGCCCGACTTGACCTCGCCGACGAAGACGAAGAGTGCCGCCGATTGCAGAAGCGCCAGACGGTCTCTCAGGACCGCAGATGCCCCGGTTTCCGGGCACCTGTCGGTCAGCGACAGGGCTCTCTGCAGGACATCCCGCAGCGAATCATACTTTTGCTTCATTTCCGGGCTGAGGACACGTCGTGCCGTCGTGGGCATTCTCTTCTCCGCATGTTGCTTCAATGGATTTTTTGGCGATGACGGTTGAACAATATTCTTTCAAGAACTCAATGTCAAAGGGAAAATTTTCTCGACCGCTCCGTTTTTGGATTCTCAACATATTTCATTGACAAGAAAAACCGCTTCATTCTATGAAAGCCCAAATAAAAACTGCGGCTGTCGGCGACTTACGACAATCGCGAAAAGGGGGGTCATGCAGTACGCGCAGACGAAACTTGAACATGGATATGCGAATCGGATTCTGACCATCGACCTGGGAAGCGGGCGGATAGAGGCTCCCGCGATCGACCCCGGGGTCAGGGAATACTTCATCGGAGGCCGGGCGCTGGGGCTCTACCTCCTCCATCGGGGAATCTCGCCCCGAACGGCCCCCGGGGATCCGGAAAACCCGCTGATCTTCGCCCCGGGCCCGCTGGCGGGCATCCCCCAATTTCCGGGAACGAGCAAGTGCATGGCCGTGTCCCTCTCGCCGCTCACGGGCATTCCGGGCGTCTCGAACTTCGGCGGACACTTCGGCGCCTATCTCAAGTACGCCGGCTTCGACGCGCTGGAGGTTACGGGGAAGGCCGGCCGCGAGATGATGATCGTCATCGACGGTTTCCGCGGGGAAGTTACGGTGACGGATGCGCCCGTCCTGG
>JAFGRP010000084.1 GCA_016935075.1 Deltaproteobacteria bacterium
CGCCGAGGAGCGGGAGACGCGGGGGTTCATCTCGATGACGATCATCTCGCCGGTTTCGGGGTGAATCGCAAACTGGACGTTGGAGCCGCCCGTTTCGACGCCGATCTCCCGCATGATGGCGATCGCCGCGTCACGCATCCGCTGATATTCGACATCGGTGAGCGTCTGGGCCGGAGCCACGGTGATCGACTCCCCCGTATGGACGCCCATCGGATCGACGTTCTCGATGGAGCAGATGATGACGACGTTGTCCGCCCTGTCGCGCATCACCTCCAGTTCGTACTCCTTCCAGCCGAGGGCCGATTGCTCCAGCATGATCTCGTGGATCAGGCTTGCGTCGAGGCCCCCCTTGGCGATTTCCGCAAGCTCCTCCCGGTTGTAGGCGACGCCGCTCCCCGTTCCCCCGAGGGTGAAGGAAGGACGGATGATGACGGGAAAGCCGATCTCGGAGACCATGGCAAAGACCTGCTCCATCGACCGGGCGAAGCCGCTCTTGGGGACTTTGAGACCGATCTTCTCGATCGCCGCCCTGAAGAGTGCACGGTCCTCCGCCTTGTGGATGACGGCAAGCGATGCCCCGATCATCTCGACGCCGTATTTTGTGAGCACGCCGGCCTCGGCGACGGAAACCGCCGTGTTCAGGCCCGTCTGGCCCCCGAGTGTCGGCAGCAGGGCGTCCGGCCTCTCCTTCGCGATGATCTTCTCGACCGCCTCCGGCGTGATCGGCTCCACGTAGGTCCGGTCCGCCGTTTCGGGATCGGTCATAATCGTCGCCGGGTTTGAATTGACAAGGATAACCTCGTAGCCCTCCTCCTTGAGCGCCTTGCACGCCTGCGTCCCGGAGTAGTCGAACTCGCACGCCTGGCTGATGATGATCGGCCCCGAACCGATGATCAGGATTTTTTTAATGTCCGTCCGCTTCGGCATGTTTCTTCCACTTTCCTTTTTAGCTTCCCCACCTCGATGGCATGAGTGCGGGACCCCGAGCCGCGATTTGAAGATTTTTCCGGGGCACCCTGCCAACGCAGCGGAGCGCCCCGAGTTTTTCTCTTCCCTCTCTCACCATCCCGCTCAGGCCGGGCGAGTGCCTTCGCGCAGGGACGCATTATAGATTTTTCGGGTACCATGCCGCCGCAGCGGAGCGAGGACGTGCATGGTCGAAAAATGTATAGCGGCACAGCGAAGGCACTCGCCCGGCCTGCCGCCCACCTTCTACTCCCACTCGATCGTGCTCGGAGGCTTCGAGCTAATATCGTACACCACCCGGTTTACCCCGCGAACCTCGTTGATGATCCGGCTGGAGATGCGGCCCAGGAGGTCGTGGGGAAGCTTTGCCCAGTCCGCCGTCATCGCGTCCTCGCTGGTCACCGCCCGGATGACGATGATGTGTTCGTAGGTCCGCTGGTCCCCCATGATCCCCACGCTCCTGATCGGCAGGAGGACGGCGAAGGACTGCCAGAGCTTCCGGTAATGGTTGCCGGCCCGGATCTCATCCATCAAAACCGCATCGGCGTTCCGGAGGACGGCGAGCCGCTTTTCGGTCACCTCGCCGATGATCCGCACAGCAAGCCCCGGCCCCGGAAAGGGCTGACGCCAGACGACATCGTCGGAAAGACCGAGCTCTTTTCCCAGGAGCCGGACTTCGTCCTTGAAGAGGTGCTTCAGCGGCTCGACGAGCTTCAGTTTCATCTTCCTGGGAAGCCCCCCCACGTTGTGATGGGACTTGATCACGGCGCTCGGCCCCCCGAAGGCCGACCGGGACTCGATCAGGTCCGGGTAGAGCGTTCCCTGGGCGAGGAACTCCGCACCCTTGATCTTCTTGGCCTCCCGGTCGAAAACCTCGATGAAAACTCTTCCGATGATCTTGCGCTTCCGCTCCGGATCCGTCACCCCCTTGAGGCCGTCGACAAACGCCTTCCGCGCCCGCGCGAAACGGACGTCCATCCGTAAATGCTTCCCGAAGAGGGCCCGGACTTTCTCCGCCTCGCCCAGTCGCAGCAGGCCGTTGTCCACGAAGACGCAGGTGAGCCGGCGGCCGATCGCCTGGTGGAGCAGAACGGCCGCAACCGAGGAATCAACACCCCCGGAAAGACCAAGGATCACCCTTTTATCGCCGACCGTCTCCCGGATCTCCGCTACGGCGTCGCGGACAAAGGCGTTCATCGTCCAGCTCTTCGTACAGCGGCAGACGCCGAAGAGGAAATTCTCCAGCATTTTTTTCCCCTCGGCCGTGTGGACCACCTCCGGGTGGAACTGGAGGCCGTAGAGCCGGCGCTTCACGTCTTCGGCGGCGGCGGCCTCAGTGTTCTTAGTCGAGGCGGTAATCCGGAATCCCTTCGGCAGGCGGCCGATCCGGTCGCCGTGGCTCATCCAGCAGCGCGTCTTCTTCCCGACGCCGGCAAGGACGCCGCCCCCCTCCTTCCGGACGTTCAGTTCGGCAAAACCGTATTCCCGCTTGTCCGAACGGATCACCTCGCCGCCCAGGGCGTCGACCATGAACTGGAGGCCGTAACAGATCCCCAGGATCGGAATTTCGAGATCAAAGATCTCCTTGTGCGCCCGCGGCGAACGCGCCTCGTAGATGGAGGAGGGCCCGCCGGAAAGGATGATTCCCTCGGGCCGGAGTTCCCGGATCTTTTCGATATCAATCCCCGGCGGCTCGATCTGGCAGTAGACCCGGTGTTCCCGGACACGCCGGGCGATGAGCTGGTTGTACTGCGAACCGAAATCAATAATCAGGATCACGGTTTACGCTCCTTTCCTGAAAAGATGCATGGGGAACCGGTCGTTCCTCATGCGGGCATCCTTCCGTCGTCCATCAGGCGGATAAATTCATCAAAGAGATCCTCCGCGTCGTGCGGACCGGGCGCCGCCTCGGGATGGTACTGGACGCTGAAAGCCCAAAGCGCCGGATAGCGGAGCCCTTCGGACGTGCGGTCGTTGAGATTGTCCTGGATCGTCTCCCGCTCCCCCGGGAGGGATTCGGGCAGGACCACGAATCCGTGGTTCTGGGAGGTGATCTCGACCCCGCCGCTCCGGTGATTCTTGACGGGCTGGTTGATCCCGTGGTGGCCGAATTTCAGCTTCGCCGTCCGCCCCCCCGCCGCCTGTCCCAGGATCTGGTGTCCGAGGCAGATTCCAAAGATCGGAACCTTCCCGAGGATCGTCCGAACCGCCTCCACGATATACGGGAGAGCCGCCGGATCGCCGGGACCGTTGGAGAGGAGGACGCCGTCGGGCTTCCAGGCAAGGATATCCTCCCCCGCCGCAGTCGCCGGGAGGACTAGAATCTCGCAGCCCCGTTTCTCCAGGTGGCGGAGGATGTTGTGCTTGACGCCGCAGTCGAGGACGACGACGCGCCGCCGGACCGCCGCACCGGATGTCCCGGTGGAGACGGAACCGGCGGCTATCTTCCGGGGCGCACCGTCCCTCCAGAGATAGGGTTCGCGGCAGGTCACCGCCTTGACAAGGTCCCGGCCGACCAGCCCCGGATAGGCCCGGACGCGCTGGAGGAGGCGGTCGACATTCCCCGTTTCCGTGGAGAGAACTCCCCGCATGGCGCCGGCAAGGCGGATACGGCGGGTCAACGCCCGCGTGTCGATCCCTTCCACCCCGAGCTTGTCATGGGCCTCCAGGAAGGTTTTCAGATCCTGCCGGGAACGCCAGTTGCTCGGATATCCCCCGTACTCCCGGACGATGAATCCCTCCAAGTGAATCCCGGCCGATTCCATGTCCTCCGGATTGATCCCGGTGTTGCCGATCAGCGGGCAGGTCATCAGAACGATCTGTCCTTTGTAGGAGGGGTCGGTCAGGATCTCCTGGTAGCCGGTCATCCCCGTGTTGAAGACGACCTCGCCCAGGACCTCGCCCTTCCCGGCAAAGGCATTGCCCCGGTAAACACTTCCGTCTTCCAGGACCAGCAGGGCCTGTATCCGTTCCTCCCCGACCATCACGCGCCGCTCCTTGATTCAATAAAAAAAAGGAGCTATCAGAAAGATCCCCTTTCGTAAAGGAATATTCAAGACAACTCCCCCGGGGACACGATGCGGCGTCATGCGAGCATCGTGTCCCCGTTCCGACTGCCGGCCTTACAGCATCGGCAGGTAACGGTCGATTTCGAACTGGCTCACATGGATGCGGAAACGATCCCACTCCACCTTCTTGTTCTCCACGAACTTGTCGAAGATGTGCTCTCCGAGGGTGTCGCGGACAAGCTTGCTCTGCTGCACGTTGATCAGCGCCTCGTAAAGGCTCCCGGGTAGCGAGGTGATCCCCGCCTTCTCGCGCGCCTTTTCGTCCATCTCGAAGATATCCTCCTCGATCGGTTCGGGCAGCGGGTAGGCCTTCTCGATCCCCTTCATCCCGGCCGCAAGCATCACGGCAAAGGCCAGGTAAGGATTGCAGGCCGGATCGGGCGAGCGGTATTCCATTCGGGTCGCATTCTCCTTCCCGGGTTTGTACATCGGGACGCGGATCATCGCAGAGCGGTTCCGTCTCGCCCAGGAGACGTATACCGGCGCCTCGTAGCCGGGAACGAGCCGTTTGTAGGAGTTGATCCACTGGTTGCAGACCCCGGTGATCTCCGGGGCGTGGGTCATGATGCCGGCGATGTAGTGCTTGGCCATCTTCGAGAGGTTGTATTTGTCCCGGCCGTCGAAGAAACAGTTCTTGGACCCCTTGAAGAGGGACTGATGGACGTGCATGCCGCTCCCGTTCTGTCCGAAGACCGGTTTGGGCATGAAGGTCGCGTAAACGCCGTTTTGGCGGGCGATCTCCTTGACCGCGGTGCGGTAGGTCATCACCTTGTCGGCCATCGCGAGGGCATCGTCATAGCGGAGATCGATCTCGTGCTGGCTCGGAGCGACTTCGTGGTGGCTGTACTCCACCCGGATTCCCATATCCTGGAGGGCAAAGATCGTCTGGCGGCGCAGGTCGGTCGCCCGGTCCACGGGGAGGCCGTCGAAATAGCCGCCCATGTCGAGGAATTCGGTGGCCTTGTCGGAGGCGAAATAGAAGAACTCGAGTTCGGGACCGACGTAGAAGGTGTAGCCCTGGTCTTTGATCTTCTTGAGGGTTCTCTTGAGCACATAACGGGGATCGCCCTCATAGGGAGTGCCGTCGGGATTCTGGATGTCACAGATCATTCTCGCAACCGGCCTGTCGGAGGGCCGCCAGGAAATCACCTGGAAGGTGGTGGGATCAGGCATGGCAATCATGTCGCTCTCCTCGATCCTGCAGAAGCCCGCGATAGAGGAGCCGTCGAAGCCCATCCCCTCTTCCATGCCTTCTTCCAGCTCGTTGGGGGTGATGCTGAAGATCTTCTGCACCCCGAGGACGTCGGTAAACCAGAATTGAATGAAACTGACGTTTTTTTCCTTGACGACTTTCAACACATCCTGTTTGGTTTTCAATGCGTACATGGCCAGATCCTTTCTTGGGACATAATTGTACTTGTTCGGGGGGAATCCCCGCCTTCCAAACAGGTATTGAGCAAAACCTGTGCCAGAAATCATTCATTCCAGCGGTTCGTTTTCCGTGAGACGCCAGACTCCGCAGGGGCACGCCCCCGCGCAGAAGCCGCAGCCGATGCAGCGGTCCGCATCGACGACATATTCGTAAGCCCCTCCTTCCGCCTCCTTTCGGGAGATCGCGTTCTGCGGACAGAGGGTCTCGCAAAGGCCGCAGTCGCGGCAGGCGCCGCATGAGGCGCAGCCGGCGGCGCAGGACAGAGGATCCTCAAAACGGGGCAGTCGCGGATCATAATACTCGATTTTCACCCGTTCCGGACCGATGGCCGGGATCCGATCGTAGGTTTCATCGCGCCCCTGGAACATCTCGGTGATTGCGCGGGCCGCCACGCGGCCCGAGCCGATCGCATCGGTGAGAAGTCCCAGGCGGACGGCGTCGCCGACGGCAAACACCTTCGGGTCGCTGCTCCGGTACTTCGCATCGACAACGACAAAACCCTGTTTGGTTTCGATCTCTTCCGGCAGGAACCCGAGATCGGGCTGATCACCGACGGCCATGATCACCGTATCCGCCGGTAGAACCTCGCCGTCTTTGAGCTCCACGGCGGTCTGCGTGATGACCTTCGTAAAGCGGGGCCAGAGAAATTTTGCCCCGGCGGCCTCCGCATGTTTTCGTTCCACACCAAAAGAGGCGGGCGCCTGGATGTCGATCAGCGTGACGGATTCGGCGCCGAGCCTGACGGCTTCCGCGGCGGCGTCGCAGCCGACGTTTCCCGCCCCGATGATCACGACATGCTTCCCCACTTTTGCCTGATCAAGCCTGCTTTCGCGGAGAAAATCGAGGGCGGCAATGGCCCGCTCATGGCCCGGCACGGGGATCTTCCGCGGCTTCTGCGCCCCCACGGCGACCACGACGGCATCGAATTTTTCATGCAGCTTCCGGAATTCTTCCCGGGTCAGGGGGTGCTTCAGGTGTTTGTGGGAGATCTCCCCTTCCAGACGCTTCAGCTCATGCTCCACCACGTCGTCCGGAATTCTGCACCGGGGGATCGTCGCCGTGATCTTCCCCCCGAGGCGTTTGCGCATATCGTGGATAACAGGCTCATGACCCTGCATCCGGAGCTGCCAGGCAACCGACAATCCCGAC
>JAFGRP010000085.1 GCA_016935075.1 Deltaproteobacteria bacterium
ATTCTCAAGCGGGACACCGAAAACGGATGTGACCGTTTTACCCTTACGCCCCTTGACCTCCCTTTGTATCCTGATAATGCCGTCATCAGGTTGGCCTACCGGTTGCTTATCGGCCTTCGCAGCCTTCTTTTTTCTGCATGAGCATTCGGAAACCGGCTTACCGCATTCAGGGCAAATTCGGCCTCTTTCCGTTGAATAAACCAATGGATTCTTGTTCATTGTTTTGCCTATCTGTCTCTTCCGAATGAAAAGGGTGATTTATTTCTTGATGGACAGGCCTTTGACCTCTAGGTGTTTTCCTATCCAGTTGCAGCAATCGGGGTTTATCTCCCTGAAATCCTCCCATGTCAACCAGCCTAATCTCTCTGAAATATTGTTCCAATCAGAGTCAAGCCTGTGCGGAAGATCGTTGGCCAGGGAATTCGGCTGTTCCCTGTATTTCTGAAACTTGTAACCATAAAAACGGCTCTCCGGGTTTTTCTGAAAGACTCTAGGGGTCAGTAGCATAAAAAGGCTCTTATCCGGGTCCCTTCGGTTTAGCGGCGGACAAAGCCCTGGGTTTTTCTCCAGCATGACATCGACGTTCCTGGCGATCTGGTTCCGCATGACATCGTAGGTTATCTGGCAGGAGATATCGGAAAGCACCTTGGCCTCAACGATCATTGCAAAGCCATTGGTCTCATTCAAGAGGAGTGCATCAACGTTGGTGGGACCCTCGAGATTCTTTTTCCCGTTATTACTCTTGAGAACATTAGGGATGAGGTGTCGATGTTCCAGGTTTTCTTGGAGCCACTTTCTGTAAGTTTTCGGGGAAGGCAGGTTTGACTCGAAAAACAGGTACAGGTCACCGGTCAGGCATTCTTCCCAGGTTGTTTTATTCCCGAGTGGGGGAATATCGCCAAAGGCCCTTTGGAATAACCGAGTAAGATCTTCCCGTCGAGATTTGCTGTAATAGATACTCATCCAACAGGCCGCGGTCCAGAACCTCTCGTCCTTCTCGATCTGGCAAGGAAGCTTCACCTCGGAAAGGGATGAGGAATTCTCGACTCCGGACTCTGAGATATACCTTCGATATCTCTCTATACTCCGTCTGTAGTATTCGAGGTGTTTCACCGAGTTATCCTGAGGCACCTTGCCGGAGTATGTTTGTGCAAAATGCCTTCTGAAGGTCTCCTCACTAAAAGGAAGGTATATCTCATGCATCATCGGTCGATCTCCTGCAGGACCTTGCGAGTTCCAAATTCCTTTAGCAATTCAACCCGGTCAATAATGTTCCTGCTCTTCTTTTTAAAGGTAGGAAGTATGTTCAATACCTAAAAGTAAAATTATCCTGCCGCCCTGAATCTCTGATATCTTCTGTCGAGGAGATCGGGATTAGGCTGAAGATCCTTTGGCCGGGGAAGAATAATTCTTTGATGATGCAGCCCTTGAAGCCCATGCAATAGCATGGGACCGTCCTTCTCTTTGAGGATATCCTTACGAACCTCGATCACATAATCCGGCCTTACTCCCAGCAATAACCGGTCAAAAGCCGCATGATGGAATTTGCATAGAGATATACCGTTCTTTACGATGGGTTCGCCGTCCGGCTCTCCGTCCGGGATGATATGAGCGGCTTCCAAAAGTTCCAGGTGCCGAAGGCGACAAAACGCACACTGTTCCCGATAGGCCCGAAGGACCCTCTCCCGGAATCCCCGCTGGTGCAACCGATTTCTCACGGAAGCGGTTATATAGGCCCTGCGGGCTTCAGCCCCGGTATCCGAAACGCTAGGAGCATCCGTCCCGCTGTACAACCCCGAATCCATAAGGGACATATCATCCACCGCGACCTTGAACGTCAGGTTCTCGGGTTCGTCGCCAACAATAAAGACAGGCCATACGGCAAGATACTTGCCCGGGACTACACCGTGAAAATAAACAAGCGGCACTTTCCTGAACATCGCCATTCGAAGGCCCGCATTGTCCCGGTGCTGAGGATCGCTTCCCCGGTAACGGTAAAGGAGCAAACCGTCCGGGCCAAAGCTGTCGTCATAGGGTCCTTCCGGTGTGGTGGTGATGGAAAGGGGGATTTGGGGAAGTAATTTGGGCTTAAATATTCCCTGCGGCGCCACCAGGGGCACGCGCTGGTTTTCGAACTGGAAGCCTTGAGCAAGAATCGGCCGGGGCAGGACATCCCCGTGGATGCGCACCTGGTTGTTCAACCAGTTAAATGCTGCAAGTCGAGCTCTTCGATCGATATCTGTGTTGTCGTTGGTCAAGATCAAAGATTTGATTTCCTTGCTGGTTCACTAAGATTTAATGCTGAATACGATTTCCATTCTCAGGCCTTTCTTATCCTTTGGTGGCGTTGGTGGGATTGTCGATAGCTGATGTTGAGGCTCAGAAGCCGTTACAGCAAGGACAAGGGAATCCAGAATGTCATCCACACTCACATCCTTCCTCTTGTAATCCTCCAACGCTTTATCACAGATCTCTTTAGCCCCGGGATATATCTCAGTCAGGATATCGAGGCGCTCCTTTTGACCCTCCCTTTTCTTCTTTGATTCTGCCATAGCCCGGCCTCCGGCGAAGGCCCAAAAACACATTTCAGGGTGCGACTCCCGAATTATCTCTCTTGCTTCAGTAGTCCTACCTAAAAATTCATCCACCTCCCGGATTTTTTTGGAAATGCACCAGCTTTGTATAGACAACCCAACCCCTAAGAACTTTCGGTTTTCCGCGCAGGCATTTTCATATTTTTCTGCGTAGACCGCTGACCGGCATGGAACGGGAAATACGCTGGAAGCTCTGGGTGATTTTAGCAGTCGCCGCGCCATCATGTCGCACTCTCTCCTATTCGAAAAGGGCAACCCAATGGGAATGTCAAGGAGTATCAGGCTTGCGTCATGATGATGTTCCCACATGGAATCGATCGTCTCGAATATTTCCACGCCCCACGATATATTCTTGTCGAAGACAACGGCGAACCAACCTCTCTTGCAACCGTCTGCTCCGATCAATTTCATGAAACACAGCTCCCTTTCACCCCCGAAACACATTCTCGTTGTGCCAGGTTAGAAATTCGGGACTGGGTTTGAATTGAGGAGTGGGAGGCATGTGGATCTTTTGCCCGTGAAATGCGCTGTATTGCTCTCCGTTGTCGAACTCTTCCTTGATGCGTTTGCTGACTTCAAAACGATGATCTGTTGTGACCGTGACATAGCCGGAATCGAAAAGCCGGTGAATGTCCGACCGGAGGAGCAGGCCGTTGTCGACTTGATGCGGACCGCGCTCTTTGTAAGGTTTGATGTGGGCGGCCTCCAGGGCCGGAAGGGTCTTTTCCCGGGTAATGGCACATCTTCGCTGGTAGGCGTCGGTCACCATGACCCTGAAGCTGCCCTGTCCCAATCGAGGAATGAAAGTTATTGGTGTGCCCCATCTCTCTTGAGGCCGATCACTCATTTGGGGTACTGCCAATTCATCAAGAGATGATTGTGACAGTCGCTCTTGCACTTGCTCCCACAAATTCCGGCCATGACCGCTCGTAAGATCATAGGTCTTGCCCTGGACGATATTGAGGCTGAAATCGGGCGGGATGGGAATCCATTGTTCCCGGGGAAAGAAAAATGGTTGGGTAAGGATGATGCATCCGATCTGATAATCTTCGAATCGGGATGATGCACTGCGACGCTTTTCGATCAACTGCCGCATCTTGAAATAGGAGGGAGCCCCATTCTTTTCTTCAAATGCCTGCCATGCAAGGCTTACAGGAAGGATAGTGCTGTGGGCAAAGAAGGCTCCCCCGGCAATGTAGTTCAGGGGAGAATGGAGTTTGAACAAAAAGAGCTCACCAGGCTGCAACGACCTAAACTGACTCCGCCCACCCGGCTGCCAGAAATTGACCTCATCAATCCCCGGTTGATGGGAAAGGAATGTGAACCAGTCATTATCTGTAACGCCGATGTAACCTTTCACAAGTGCCGCACCTTCCTGAAAAATCAATTTCCGCATGAAAAAACCGCTCTAAAAGCTAATAGGGTCCAATTTTGAGTTGTTCTCTTTTGCTTTCAAGCAGTTTCCGAGGTCCGACCCGGGATTTTTTATTCAACCTTGTCAACAACGTCCCCTATTCCCCTTTCTGAATCGGAAATAGCTGCAAGGATGGATCCTCTAATGGCGTGCTCATCAAATGCACCTTCTGGAAAGAAACCAAGGGTCTGGCTATTTTTACGCCAAAGTCTTTTAATTTCAGGCAAATATGGGGAGCAATGCTTTATGGTATCAATTTTCATATCTTTGCATTCAATCTGGTGTTTTGAGCGGTCACGGCAATAAAGATGTCATTTGGATACCAAGAAGGATTAAAATGGCCGATCAAGGGCTCAAACACAAGCAACCTCTCTCAAGGCCCGAAACCAATAGGCGATTTCATCCTTTCAATCCTATTCCCATTGAGAGTCGGTGGATTGTCATTAACAGAAGCCAGCAAATCGTCTTTCGTGATAGGACGTCGTTCTTCTAATGCGCGTTTGGCGGCTTCATTAATCACATGTTCGAGCTCTGCACTCGTATAGAATTCCGTCTTTTCGGCTATATTCAACCAGTCGATGGATTTCTGCGGGCGGTCTTCCATGTAGAGTTTGATGAGGTCAAGACGAGCCTCAAAATCAGGTGGGCCAATAAATATCTTTTTGTCCATCCTGCCCGGCCTCAGGACAGCAGTCATTCAACTGGACTAGAAATTCATCGACCTCGGATCTAAAGTGATGGCTGCCCGTATCCCCATTTCTCTTGGGAACAAAAGCATCGAACTCATCAAGAAAAAGGAGAGTAGGGGACTTTCCCTTGGCTTCATCAAAGAGTTCGCGAATTTTGAGTTGCCCTCCATGGACATAGACGCTCCCGAGATCGAAAGGTTTTCTTTCCATGAAGGAAAACTTCAATATGCCCGCCAATTTCCTCGCGATGAAGGTCTTTCCACAACCCGGAGGACCGTATAACAAAACACCTCTTGGAAGATGCACTTTAAAGCGTCTATATAATTCCGGTTCTTGCAAGGGAATAATGATATCGCGCTCCAGTATCGCTTTGATCTCTCTCATTCCCGCGACACCCTGCCAGACTCCTTTATTAGACTTTTGCTTACGTTTATGCTGTAGGTCTTTCTGTACCTCCGAACGAAGGTGTAACGATGTCTTGAGTCTTTCCTTCAAGGCCTGGGCGGCTATGTTTTCCGGATTCAATTCACATTCCAGGCACGTCCAGGCCAATGCCTCTGACAGCCTTCCCCACTCTCTGAGCAAATCGATTCGATACAACCATGCCAAACGACGATCCTCTTGAATTGCAACATCTTCTGGAAAAAGAGGCATGTCAAATTCGATTACTCGCTCGAGTATATGGAGCGCTCTAGCCTTTTGACCTGTAGCGATGTACCTCTGGACCTTTCTAGCCCAAGGGTAATCACCCGCCTCTGATGGTTTCAAATCCTTCACTATCCCATCCCCGCATTATTTAAAGCGAATGCTCCGTCCCCTAGATATGATCCGGTTGTAATCACATTGATGTGAAAAAGCTGGCTTGCTCCAAATCAGGCCAGCACAGATCGAACTCTTCAATCAGAATTCTGCATGATTCATTTACTTGTAATCATTATTTCCAACCTGCTGACGGTGGTGAATATATATGAGTGCCAAGCATTGGCGATCAGCCAAATGACAACATTTTAACAATGTCCCCACGTATTCACTATGTGTTGAATATTACCTTTCGTTTAGGATGATAAGGCTCCTGCCATAACGGGATTACACGAACATTGTGGGTCAAATACAAAGCTACATTCTTTAGAAACAAATTTGATTTCTTTCCGGTCACTCAAGCACTTCCAATAGTTCAGCAACAACCTGAACACTTCCTTCATCCTCACAGGTCAACTCGATGGGCGGAAAGTCGGGATTGTTGGGTTTGAGGATAATCTTGATATGGCGCCATGTACCGTCTTCCGAGGTCGCCTTTTCGCTTTGATAACGCTTTATGGTGTAGCGCTCGCCTGTCTCCGGATCTAAGTTGTCAGACAACTCCACAACCACAGTTCGTCCTTGCCGTGTTCCGGTGACCGGAGCAGCAAACAGGCAGTAAGATCCGTCCGGGACATTTGGCTCCATCGATTTTCCCACAACCTGAGCAACAAACATTCCCGGGCGCAGCTGGCGGTGCGTGTCGATTTCCACCCAATCCCAGTCCTCAGTCTCCAGGTTCTGGGAATCACTGAAGGCACCCGCAGCGAACTTGAGCGGTACGAGCGGAACGCATTTGACATAATGATCTTTGGGCTGGGGTCGCACGAGCCGCAGGCTAGAATGCTCCCTTGTGGGTTCCGCGTCGTCTGGCCCTTTAAACCATGAGTTATCTTTGACTATCGATTCACGCAGCTGGTCCTCGCGAAGGTAGCCGGCGAGTCTCCGGAAGTGGCGCATCATCGCGCCAGGGTCAGCCAGGTCGCTTGCCGCGACCTCGACGACATCGTAGCCGTTATTGCGCAGCCAGGTTCGAATGCGTTGATCCCTCTCCGCTGTATCCGGGTTCCCGTGAAGGTGGGCACTTAGGCCATCAAGGTAGATACAGACCCCTTCGTCCCCAGCATGGTGGGCGGCACGGTAAATAACATCCGGTGTCGTCGTTCCGATCGCGCGATCGAGACGGATTTGCTCGCCGCGGATGCCCTCCTCGAACCCAGCCGATTGAAGCAGATAGCGGAGCCTACGTTCGGCCTCGTTGACAGGATAAGTTCCATCCTTGGGCTCTTTTGAAGGTTGCTTTGCCGGGATCTCGTGCGAGAACACAAGACGCGGCCCCCAAGACCTGAAACACTCCAGCGCAACCATTCGGTTCAGGTGCTTATGGTAGTAGCCGTTACGGAAGGTTTGTAGACAATCCACACAGGATGTTTCGCACACTGAGGGGCAGTCTTCGACCACCTCGCGGGCTATTTCCACAATCTCTTCAAAGCGCTCGCAAATCTGATCTAAAAGACCGGACCCGCCGGGCATCGGGTCCCAAAGAAGTGCATCCACGTCATCGCGGTCGACGTGACCGATGACCAGGATCTGAAGGTCTTCCATGTGCATGTCGAGCACCCTGGTAGCCGCAAATCGTAGCCCCTCGAGAACGCTATAAGCGGTTACCTGATCCGGGCAAGCCGGCAGTGCCAGGACGTCTGCGACCACGTCTGCGTAGAAGCCGACAGGAGTTACCATCCGGCCGCAGCGTTCCTCGTGTGACTTATCGAAATACTCGCGTTGCCGGTCCGTCGAAAGGGGGGAAACGCTTTGCCCGCAAACCTTACAGATCGGGTAACCGAAACGCTCGAAGCGCCCGATGGCGTTTGTCGCACCGACATTCACGAGCCGCAACCGCACACCGCGGCGGAGTTGCAGACTTTGTTCGCCCCATTTGAAAGCCTTGCCACCGTTGTGCTGATCCCGTTCCAGGCCATACACTGCAACGCCCATCTGAAACCGTAACTCTTCCTCGTCGGAGATGTGGGATTGATGAACAAGATCCACGTCGCAGACGGCAATCGTCTGTAACACGGTCGAACCCAAGTTCGCGGGTGCGGCCCCCACGTTGGTCTCTTTGACCGCCTGTCGTTCGGTTGAAATCTCAAAAACGGGCTTTTCTGCGCGCTGCTCATCGACGTCGCGATGAAACCGTCTTGCAACGAACCGATTAGCGTTGGCATAGATCAGGTTTCCCGGTACGTACTCACGAAGAGCCACACTGGGGGGCCTGGGCAACGCGAATTCCATGGCTCCCATTCGCCAGAAGGGTATCTCGGCCGTGCCGAGTACCGAGCCCACTTCAAGCCCGTAGCCCGGCAAAAAGCCTTCGGCCGCCAGGACTCCGTAAGTGTTGACATCCTCGTACCCTTCCGCCTCCCGGCGGATGCGTCGCGACGTCCCCTTGAGCCGCTTGACGAGTGCATCGCATCGCCGAAAAAGGGATTCATCCTCAGGCTCAAGATCTCCCTGCAGCTCCCGCAGGGCATTGAGGCGTTTGATCTGATCCAGTGCCCAACGCAGGCGTCGCCCTAACCGAGTGATCACATCGTTAAGCCCTTCCACCATACCGAGAACATGCTCACGCAACACTGTGGGCTTTGTCACCTCGGCATCCGCCTCCGGCCACCCCTGCCGGAATGCCTTATTTACATAGGCCACTAAATCTTCCAAATTTGATTCGAGCAGGGTTTTCAACGGTGTGAGGTCAAAGGCCTTATCGCGAACGAGCCCGTTTTCGAAGAGATAGCTTGAGACTCGATCCGGCAAACACATCCGCAGCGTTTCCTCTAAGGCGCGGCGTTCCTCCTCCGACCACGAGCTGTCTTGCATGTATTGGTGGAGCCTTGTAATGATCGTCGCGTGTACGTGCTTGGCCACCATGAGGTCGTTTCTCAAATTGAAGGCCGGAGGATCCACCCTGCTGGAAAGGAGCTTGAGTGGGTCGCCAAAGTACGCCCGATCATGGGATACAGGCCGGCAATAAGTCAAATCGACGGCCATGCGATGACGCCTGCCGGCACGGCCTGCGCGCTGCCAGTAGTTGGCCGGCAATGGTGGGACGTTTCTCATCAGCACGGCGTCGAGTTGTCCGATATCCACGCCCAACTCAAGTGTGGGGGTGCACACAAACGTGTTGACCACATCCGAGTCACCCTTAAAAAGGTTTTCCAGCCGTTCCCGTTCGTCGTGGGGAACCATGGCCGTGTGTTCTTCGGGGCGGAGCATCGAGTACCCCTGATCGAGCACTTGGAGGTCGTAATTGTCCGGGTCTTCGCGGACGAACTCGAGTTCTCCCTCGCAACGCCAGGCGGGGCATTTCTGCAGAGGTGTGCGACGAGCTGAACGCCGGCGACAGCTCTTGCACCTCCAAACCCCATGGTTCTGCTGCAGTCGCAGGCGATCGGCATGGACCTGATAAACCTCGGTGACGTTTGGGAGCGGGTTGCCCTTTGAGCCTTTCAAGCGAACCGGGGCAAGGAGCTGCTGTTCGACGAGAAAGCTGAACAGACCCTCCAAAAATTCCTCCGTGTCATCGGCCTGAACACCCCACTTTCGCGCTATTTGACGCATCGTCGTGTCACCCCGGTCGCTGATCCACTGGGTAACGAGTTCGCTCTTTTCGCTCGATTCACGCCGCAGCTTGGTGCCGATGGGATGACCGATCTGCGGCAGGTAGCCCTGCTGTACCTCGAGGTCTCCATCCATCCAGTACTTCGTGAAAATCTCACGCTCAGGGTCGTGCAACACGCGTTTTCGCCTCAAGTAATCGAGCAGGCTTGCAACCCCGTCTCGCAGGTCTTCTACAGGCATTCCGAGGATTCGCGCGTTTTCCTGGATCCAAGGCGCGGTTGCATCCAGTCCCTCATAGTCCACCTTCATTCGACCCCAGGGTTCGAGGCCGATCGCCTGCCGCGACGATAGCGTAACCTCCCGGAGCACCTGGATGCGTAAGAATTTCCGTCGCTCAAGTTCGTGTCGGCCTCCACTTCCCTCCTTGCGGACTACCTGCCAGACCTCGGGCACGAGCGCACGAGAGAGTGCCTCGTCATTTTCCAGTGCATCATCGATGTGTCGCGCAAGGTCACCGACCGACACCGGTCCGCTCTTGAGACCCTCGGCCATGAGCGCACGCAGTCGGAAACGACGTGCGTGGTCCTTCATCCAGCCGGCTTGAAAAGCGGCGTCCTGCCGATTGTCGCAAAAAACCAGGAGGCGCGGTCGATCCGAGTGGTGGACCATGTCCTGGGTGAGAACATGAACATCGGCCACGTTGGTGGCCCTTACGGGCCGTGCCGGCTCGCGGTACTGGCTGCCGATACGCCGACCGTTGGATCCGCAGGAAAGACAGCTCGTTAGAACACCCGGGTTGTCTTTTTTCTGAAGTACCGCGTAAAGAAGGACCATCCGAGCGGCTGCACCGCAGTGCCGGCAACGGCCCACGCTTAGGGGATGTGCCGCACCGCAGTCCCGGCAAAAGTAGAGAGGAGCGGTGCGGATGTGACCATCGAGGTCCTCGTCGTCACTCCCACCTACCAGGCGGTTCAGTAGTAATACGCGGCACCCGCCCTGGGCCTGCTCCAACGGTTCCCAAAAAGATGTATCCCCGTCGGCCTCGCCCCCCCCAGGCGCCTTGCCGGTGAATACAAAATCCTTGAGAAACGAGATGAGGTAGTGCTGGCCGCAGGTGGTGCAGGTGGCCACGGGAAAGTGGGCGTGTTTTTCTCCTCCGTCACCGGCTTCTATCTCGTCCTCGGCCGCCAGCCAGAGCTTGGGGCCGTCCTGGCCTTCGGGAAAGGTTACCACGGCCCCGCTGATCCCTCGTATAAAGCCGTGCACCACCGGCCGCAAAAGCGGGCGTCCATCAATTTGTGCGGCGGCACCCAGGGAAAGCCAGCAAAGAATCTCAGCTTCGCTCACAAGCCGGCCGATTTTTTCTTCCAGCTCCAGTGGCAGTTCGTTAAGTGCCCGTGGGGTTGCCAGCGACTCGTTTAATTGAAATACAAGTTCGTTTTGTGAGAGCGCAGCATGAAGTGCGGCAGACCAATCGCTTCCGCCTAGCTCTGTTCCGGTCAGATGTCTATAAACAGCCCTGACGCCTTCCCCGGAAACATCCTCCACCGCCGCCACACATGCGTTGAGAAGCTGTGAGGCGTCCTTCGTAGGCGCGGTGGGCACAAAACGACGTGATGTCCACACTTCAGGCTCGTAGGATTCCCCGACTGTTGCCACTTCTCCCCGAGGTACTCCGAAAAAACGTGCAGCAAAATCGCGGGCCGCATCGGGGTGCCCCCTGTCAACAATCGTGGCGGAGGTGGCCACACAAACTGTGTCGTCTTCTTTACGCCCACAGAATGCGCGAAGCCGGCGGATTAGACACGCAGTCTCGGCCCCTTGTGCCCCGGAGAATGTGTGCGCTTCGTCGAATACGAGGAAATCGAGTCGCGCATCCGTGAAAAGTTCGACATCCCGGTGCCGGGTAAGCAGCAGTTCGAGCTGTTTGACGTTAGTAAGCAGGATTCGTGGCTGTCGGCCTGCTGTCCGCATGATTTCCCGTGAGCAGACCTCTTCGGAGGGGTGGACGGTTTCGCTGCGCTTTTCGCGGCGCACCTGGGCCAGCCGCGACTCGTAGTCAGCCCTCGAAGTACCTGACGGAAGCCGGATGCCGGAGACCGCGCTCTCGCGCTCCGGCGTTTTGCCCACATACATGCCGAATGGGATTCCCGTGCCGGCCAGGAGCGATCGCAGGCGGACGAGTTGGTCCTCAGCGAGCGCGTTCATCGGATAGACGATCACGGCACTGATACCGGCCGGCTCGCCTCCATCCCGAAGCTCCAGGCACTTACTCACTATCGGATACAAAAAACACTCGGTCTTACCGGAGCCGGTGCCGGTGGATACAAGCGTCGTTTGGCCGGCGCGGATGGCTCGGATCGCCTCCTCCTGGTGGCCGTAAACGTGGGTGATCGCCTCTGGAATGCGCTGGCGCATATGCGGATGGAAAATGCCTTCACCTGCCAAGTCGTCAACGGCTGAACCTTGGCGGAACGGCCGGGAAAGACTGACATAGGGTCCCTTCATCAATGGTGACTGTCGCGTCTGGTCGAGAGACAGAAGCTCCCGCATCTGTTTGTGAAGGTCTTCGTCGGCAAACGGATAGGCCGTGAGCTGATAGCGCAGGAAACTGCGGACAACATTTTCGGTAAATGCGATGGGATTCAGGGCCATGAGTGTGTCCTCGTCAACAGATTCGATCGATGGTCCGAAACGTGCCTCATTTTTTCTGTTTGATGTATTCGCGAACGTTTTTGGCTTTCCAGCGCAACCCGGGGTGAGATCGAATGATCGCCTGCATCTCTTCGTCTCCCGTCAACCGCTCGGGAGCAATCTTACCGTGGCGGTTGAGCAGGGTCAGAAACGCCATCTCGTTCGCTTGCAGCGGAAGCAGGCCGGAGAGCAGCCTGTGGCAATTCTCAACAAGATTTTCACTCCACAATCGAATGGCGGAACGATCCGGCGCCAAGTCCGAACGGAGCATGGGCAATAGCTGGCGTTCCACATCACCTGGGTCTAATTGTATATCGTCGATGGCGACGTGTCGCCAGTCCCTTCGGTTGGCTCCGCCGTATACCACGAAGCCCAGACGCAGACGCGACCAGTCGAGCCCCTGGTCTTTCAGCAAATTGCAGACATCGAAGAGATCCCGACTTGCGCTCCGGCTGAAAAGGGCTGCGAGTTTTCCGGAGGCCAGTTCGTGGATATCAAGCACCGGCACTCGCCGGGCAATAAACGCACCGATAGGTTGCGAATCTGCCATCACAGGGGGCCACAGCGGCGTTCGCAGCAGCAGGTTCAGATCCAACTCCAAAGTGGCAGGGTGCCCGAATGCGGTGACACGGGAAAGACGCCATTTCCCCCCTGCATGGTCCCCGGGAACGCGATTGACCTGGATGCCAAGCCGTCCGCAGACCGCCTGAACCGCCTGTTCGAGCTTCGGTCTTTCCATGAGCATGGTATCCCGGTCTGCAGCACCGATATAATTCAGATCGATATCGACGGACAGGCGGGGCAGATCGAAAAGAAACAGGTTCACCGCGGTTCCACCCTTGAGAACAAGGCGGTCCTTGAGGAAGGGATGGGTGTGCAGCAATTCGAGCAATTCGAGTAGGTGAAGCGCTTTTTCCAGCGGCTCGGCCCGAAACCCGGTAGCCGCCGCCTCGCGCAGAATCTGCTGTCTGGAGAGCATCAGCCCGCCTCCTCCCATCGTCGATGCAGAACGTAGTCAGGAACAACGAGGTTCCAGCGGGTCACGAGCCTCCCGGGTTCACGCGTGCCGTCGAGATAGCGAGGCTGGTCCGGCACATGCGCCCGCAGCAACTCAAGGTGACTATCCTCTACCATCAGGGCTTCGCGGTGCTGATCGAGGAAAAAACCTACGCGTGCCACGGTCAGGGCTGAACCAAGTGCCATTGCATACGAGATCACGGCGTCGAGATCGAAGAACTCGACCATCTCCAGTGATCGCCAGATTTCCTCCCACCCGCCGCACTTGTCCGGCTTGTCAAGGACATCCACCAGGGTGCGTTCCAGAGTCGTTACGCGCACCCGGCCGCCGACGTGGTCCGTTTCTATGACGCCTACCCCCCGGGCAGGCAGGGAGCGGAGGTTGGCCGGCACCATAACCGGAACGAATTCCATGCCGCGGAATGAGAATGGCCGGGCCCGTTTGCAGGTCAGGTAGTGGAAGCGCCGCCACACCGAGTAGGTCTTCCCGAAAAACTGCAGTGCGGCGTGGTACGCCACTCCGGCGTCGTCCGTCAGGTGCGACGATACCAGGTAGGGGTCCACCGTCGCCTGGTCCGGGGCGACTCCACGGGGCACCACGGCGTAAAGTCCGCGCCGCACACGTACCAGTCGGCCCGCTGCCAGATGCCTGGCAAGCAGGTTGTTGCTGGTGAACGCACTGCGCCCCCCCGCCGTATGCGCGGCCAAGAAATCCGCGTGACGAAATACCGGGTGCGCCTCGAAATAATCGGCAGACCGCATCACTTGCTCCTTTGTGCATTTATCGCCACAAATGGTAGCGATATTTGCGCGTAACAGCAAGTTTTTGTTTCCATCTCAGCAAGATATCGACCGCCTTCGCTGAAACCGAACTTGACGTTTGGTGCCCTTATAGAGAACCTTTTCCCCTTCTGTAGCCCGGAATACCAATTCATCCAGCGGCCTCAACCGAATAAGAGGTTCAGTCAAAGAGTCGTCTTTGGGTCATTTTCCCGTTAGAAGCCCCATAGGGTTTGACCGGCTCCGCAATCTTTCCATGATCTTCAGTTTCGAGATCGGCAAGGAGGTGTCGGTAGGCTGCCTCTCCGAGATAGCTGCGTGCAAGGCTGTGCCAGGGGTTGTCGGTTCCCCAAGGCTCAGATGAAAGTATCCTTTTGAGAATGATACGGATGCCTGACTCTCCCAGCAGATCCCGGGCCACTGACAAGCCTTCTGGACGAGCCTCTTCGGGCACCCGTCCCAGCGCTTTAACGAAAAGCTGGATACTGTCATCCTCCTCCAGGATGAAACCTCGCTCGCAAAGGATCGTTTGAACTTCGTTTAGGCGGTCACGCCACACATTTGGTGAAAGCTGGCCGATCGCCGCAGTAAAAACCGTCAGGAGCTTGTCTTTCGCCGTCAGCTCGCAGGCAAAAGTCAGGGCCTCACGCCATCCGCCAGGGGCGGTGTCTCGCAGGACTTCGGCAAGGAGATTCAGGTAGCCTGCTTCCCCGAGCATGTTTCGGGCATGAAGATGACACTCCCGCCATGATTCCTCGGGACTTTGTGCGAGCTGCCAGTCATAGAAACGCGGACCAAGACGGCTGGCGACGGGTTGATGTTCCTTTGCGCGATCGTCGTGTCCCAGGCCGTAGTCGGCAAGGCGCAGAGTCTCGGGCAGCATCCAGCCTTCGCCGTCGTTCTGGTTGAGGAAGGCTTCTATGCCCTTTTTACGGTCGCCGCTGCATTCGCGGATTTTTTCTTCCAGATCGTGGAAGGCAACGAGTGTTAGGACTGTGTGGCGCAGCTCAGGGTCTTTGTCTCTGTCAACGCGCCAGAAGCCTTTTGAATCGAGTGCTGATGTTAATGATCTTATGGAAAAAGACGATTGTGGAAAATCACAATCCCGCAGAATCCAAACGATGTCATCGAAATTAAGTCCAAATAAAACACAGATAACGGCTTCTAGGGATACACGACAGCGCATTCGTTCATAATTACTAACTGCATAGGTGTATCCTCTATAGATGGGTCCTGTTTTCAACCGAAGCGCTTCAAGACAACAATTGGGAATGCTAAGACTCAATTCAGCCGCCAAGCTAGTAACATAAGCAAAGAGGTCTGATGACTTAGGGAAAAGAGGTAGTTCTTCTAATACCGCCCATACCAAATGCAACCCGCTTTGCTTCAATCGAGCGGACCAGTCAAAAACAAAACTGTTCATAGCCGCGGATAGCTCTATGGGATATTTGTTTCTAAGAATTGGCGCAGAATGGCCATGTGGCATTGCTGGGACGACCGCCGTAAACGTTGTTCTCGCGTTCGTAGCTGAAGTTACGTCGATTAGCGAGGTTCTCCTTATCTGATGGAGATAGCTGAATAGTTCCCTTGGCTCATTCTTGCTTTTGTATTGATCTAAAACACCTTCAAGGTAATCCCTGATACGCATAAGATATTGGGGCCGGATGCCACGATTGATCGCCGCTATATCCTCCCAGACAGCACCTCTTCCCTTACCACTCACCCATCCCTTTTGGCTGAAATCGAACTGCCCGATCATGCGCCCTTCATAAAGTGGCAGCGCCGTATCCTCAAGCTCTTCCTCCCGAATCCATGCATTTGCCTCGCGTGAGAGGATCACACCTGCAGGAATATCCGCACGTGGGATCGGAAGCCTGTCGTACGGCGGCTGGGCGCATCGGCGTTCGTCTTCAGGCAGAGGCTTTACGCCCAGTTCATCCCAGAGTTCTCCAATCGGCCGCCAGTCACCCTTCAGCCAACGGCTGTACTCGTCGGGGCGGTAGCCTTCTGCCTCCCACTTGGGCCGCGGGGGAAAGAGCTTGGAGTCATTGGTCATATCGAACTCTCTTGCATACTGAATCCCCCAGCCGTCAGGGCCATCGTCGCCCAAGAGCACAGAATTGGCATAGATCTTTTCGAGAATTTCGAGGTCCCTCTGCGACTGGATCTCAAGGATCGCCTTTGAGCGCGGGCTGAACTGGTCGACCTGCTCGCGGCTATAGGGTGTGGCAAGCACCTCGGCCCGTTCCCAGTCCTCGAGTTTGCGGCGCATGAAGGCGGTATGGATCGCTTCGGTCTTACTTCCTTTCGCAATGATGACGGGATTGAACTTGTATGACCGGTGGATCTCGAAAATCCCATCCCGGTTCTCAAAGCCGAAGAGCCACTCCCAACGGCAACGATCGAGGAAAAGCCGCCTCAGGTCTCCGGTACCGTGGTCAGAGTAAAGGCCGGAAGGCACGATGAAGCCCAGCCGCCCGCCTTCTCGCAGGAGCGCATGGGCCTGTTCGAGAAATAGTTTATAAAGATTGATATCGGCAGAGCCCTGGTAACGGAAGGGATGTCTCGGATCGGCAAATCCGCGGCTTTTCACCCGAACATTGCGCCAGCGGCGGTGTAGCGTAAGGTTCTCATTGCCGCGCACGATCGAGAAGCGGTCCTGACTTTTGTCGTTTTCCGCCGGATCGCCGAAGGGATTCGCGGTATAACCCATGAAGTTCGACTGGGCGCGAAAATCAGCGCTATAGTCCAGCCAGGCATCCTCAACGTCACGGTCCTGGAAATAGTCGGACTGGAACCGCAGGGCCTCCTGCTTGCCATAGGAACGGTAGAGGGGATCAATGTTTGAAAAAAATTCTTTTGAATTGGGTTTGGCGATATCCCAGGGTGGATTTCCAAGAACGGCATCGAAGCCAGACCGCTCAGCGCGGAACACATCCGGGAACTCAAGCTCCCAATGAAAGAATCCTTTTCCTGCTGCCACTCGTTCGGCTACTGCGCGTGTTTCGGCACGGGGTTTAGCCAGGGTAGTGGGCAGTGGCGCACAGGCAAGTTCCTCGGCCGGCCAGAACCAGCAGGCACACCAAAGATCCATTGCCTGTTTCAGGGAGTTCCAGTCTTCCGAACCAAGGAACTCCTCACGGTAAATGCGAGATCGTTCTGTGGAGTTTTGGACCGGTAATTCGTGGAGACGCTCAAGAAGTGTGAGGGCATGGCTGTGCACTTTCTCCGGGCGGTCAGATAAGGATTCACCGAATCGGAGTTGCCCTGTGAGAGCGTGTTTTAGGTCCGGAGTAAGGACCTCCTTTACCCAAGCCTTGACGGCCTTGGTGCGTGCTTCTTTTTGGAAGTGGACGCCGTTGGTATGATTTTTGTCACCTCCTTCGCGGTTCTTCCAGGCCATCACTGGATAGTGCTGGAATTGATCAAACCAGGCCCCAACCAGGCTGTTGCCGCACTTGATTTTGTGGTCAAGGAAGGAAAACGGCAAATCCCGATCCATGGTCTCAATCCAGAGGGACAAGCGGCAAAGCTCCACCGCCAGGGGATCCAGATCGACCCCGTAGAGGCAGCGCTCGACTACGTGGCGGCGCAGCACCGCCTTGAGGCGTGGCTCGAAAAGCGCGTCATCCGGCCGACAAGGTAAAAATTCCTGACTCAAGCGCTCTTCGG
>JAFGRP010000086.1 GCA_016935075.1 Deltaproteobacteria bacterium
CAGCGGGATCCACTGGAGCATCTCCGCATTTCTCTTCAGAAAAATCTCATCGAGGGCCGGCTTCACAAGAAAGGCGAGCGCCGAGGTCGTTGCGCCGACGACGAGCATGCAGACCATGGCGACCAAAAACTTGAGACCATGCGGCCTCGCCAGTTTTAAGAGCCGTTTGAAAATGTCCAAAAGATTTAATCTCCTTTGCTTTTTAGTGAAATCTCAATTTGAAAATCGGATTCCGGAAGCGCGCATTGGAGATTTTTCGGGGCACCCTGCACCCGCAGCAGAGCGGCTGTTACGGAAAATGGGGAGCTGTCCCTAATTTTCCATTCAGCGAAGCGAGGAGGCACAGGGTCGAAAAAGGTCCAGCGCGCGGAGGAATTTGATTTTCAAAGATCCGTCAAGAAATATCCTTCTTGTGCAGCATGTCGCAGGCGATCTGCGCCGTCCGCTGCGACGCCCCGGGCGTTCCTAATTTTCCCCGGATCCCGGCGAGCGCGGTCCTCATCTCCCGCGCTTTTTCCTTTTGGACGATAAGTTCCATCATCCCGGCGGCTATCCGCCCGGCATTGGCATCGTCCTGGATCAGTTCAGGGACAATGGCCCGCCCGGCGATGATGTTGGGCAGACTGATGTGATCTACACGGATAAACCTCCGACCGATGGCATAGGATGCGGCAGAAACCTTGTAGACGACGACCATCGGCGTCTCCAGGAGCGCCGTTTCCAGTGTGGCCGTTCCCGAGGCGACCATCACCGCGTCGGAAACAGCGATGACATCGTAAATTTCATCCCGGATCACGTTGACCTTGACGGGAAACTGCCGGATGATATCCCGGACGAAGTCCGGATCGAGCGTTCCGGCAAGCGGCAGCACAAATTGCAGCGGGGAGAGCTTTTCCATCATGATCCGGCAGGCCATAAGCATCTCCGGTAGGAGCCGCGACACCTCGGAGCGGCGGCTTCCGGAGAGAATGCCCACCGTGATCGCCTCTTCCCGGAGGCCGAAGCGATTCAGTGCCTCCGACCGCTCATACTTTTTCCGTACCTCGTCCAGAAGCGGATGCCCGACAAAGGCGACGTCCACTCCGACATCCCGGTAGAATTTTTCCTCAAAGGGGAGGATGACGGCCATACGATCCACGGTTTTCCGGATCGTCTCGATCCGGCTTTTCCGCCAGGCCCATACCTGAGGACTGATATAGTAGAGAACCTGGATGCCCTGTTTCCTTGCGGCGCGGGCAAGCGGGAGGTTGAAGTCCGGGTAGTCGATCAGGATGACGAGGTCGGGCCGTTCCTTCGCGAGCGAGGCTTTCAGACGGCGCATGACCCGGAGGATGGCCGCAAGCTTGAAGATCACCTCGGTCAGCCCCACGACGGCCATGTCGGCGGCATCGGCCAGGAGTTCAACCCCCGCCTCCCGCATGTTGTTCCCCCCGATGCCGTAGAAGGAAAGACTGGGATCGATGTCGTGCATGGCCCGGATAAGTTTCCCGCCGTGGAGGTCGCCCGATGCCTCTCCGGCCGCAATCATGATCCTCCGCGCACTCACGGCTGCGTCTGTCCTTTCCCGGTCCTCTCTTGACTGAAGTCTTCGGCGGCATCAAGGAAGGGCGCCCGTTCCCGGTTCCGGACGATTGCTTCGTTGATGCGCAGGGCCAGTTCCAGTGCGTCACGCCCTTCCCCGCCCGATACCGGCGGGGGTGTCCGGCCGGCTACGGCCCGGACAAACGACCGGATCTCCTCCTCCAGCGGATCCGCCGCATGGATCTCGATGGGATTTTCCGTGATTTCGATCTGTCCGCCGGCGCCGTTTCGCCGGCTCAAGGAAACAAGTTCCCGCGTGTTGAAATCCACGGCATGGTACCCCTCAATGCCGAAGAACCGGATCTTCTGCATGATCTTCCCCGTGACCCGGCTCGCGGTGATGTTCGCCACACAACCGCTCGCAAAGGTCAGACGGGCATTGGCAATATCCACCTTGTCCGAAAGAACCGACACCCCCACAGCGTCCACGGTCGAAACCGGAGATTTGACGAAATGGAGAATGATATCGAGGTCGTGTACCATCAGATCCAGGATAACGTCCACATCCGTGCCCCGTTCGAAGAAGGGGTGAAGGCGGTGGGATTCAATAAAGAGGGGCGTTCCCATCAAGGATCGGAGGGCCGTGATGGCCGGGTTGAACCGCTCGACGAAACCGATCTGGAAGACCAGTCCCTTTTCCCCGGCAAGGGCAATCAGTTCATCCGCTTCGGCAAGCGTCGTGGCAATCGGTTTTTCCAGCAGGACATCCACGCCCGCTTTCAGAAAAACCGAGGAGACCTCATGGTGGGCGCCGGTCGGCACGGCGATCGAAACGGCGTCCACCTTTCCCAGAAGGCCGCGGTAGTCCGTCAGGATCTCACAATGACAGCCGTCGGCCGCCTTCCGGGCATTTTCCTCCACCATATCGGCGATGCCGACGACCCGACACTCCGGAATCTTCAGATATTTTTGAAGGTGGTAGCGACCCAGGTGGCCGGTTCCCACCACGCCGATTCTGATTTCTTTCATAGGACCAACTCGGCCTGATAAATGCGGACAGCTCCTTCTGCTTTCTCCTTTTTCCCTCTTAACCGGGCGAAGGCTTTCGCGAGGGACGCATTGGACCGGGAGCGCATCCCTTATCCCCGCCTTGCAGGCGGGATAAGGGGCGCAATAGCAAACAGACCGTCTCCTTGCCGGGAAGTGCCGCCCTTGGCGGCCACTTCATATTTTTCGGGTCACCATGCCGCCGCAACGATGCGACCGCCGGGAAAACTGCCTGAGCGTGTAGCGCGAGTTTTTTCCCGGCAGCGCAACGGGGACGTGCATGGTCGAAAAAGGTCCAGCGTCCCGGCGAAGAGCCGGATCCGCACTCCTACCGGCAGACCCCTCTTTCCGACTTCCTGATGAAATCGAGGAACTGCCGGACCTCGGGCAGGTCTGCCACCTGCTGTTCGACCTTCCGGATTGCATCGGTGAGGAGCAGCGAGGAGCGAAAAACGATCCGGTAAGCCTCCTTGAGGGCGGCGATCGTCTCATCGGCGAACCCCCTGCGTTTAAGACCGATCATGTTCAGACCGAAAAGCCGGGCGAAATTTCCGGAGGCCATCACAAAGGGAGGAATATCCTTGGTCACCGCCGACGCGCCGCCGATGATGCAGTGGGTGCCGATCCTCGTGAACTGATGGACGCCCGTCAGGCCGCCGATGATCGCGTAATCCTCCACATGGATGTGACCCGCAAGATTCGCCGCGTTGGCCATGACGATGTGGTCGCCCAATTTGCAGTTGTGGGCGACGTGGCAGTAGGCCATCAGCAGGTTGTGGTCACCGATGATCGTGACGCCGATGTCGTGGACGGTGGCCCGGTTGACCGTGACGTACTCCCGGATCGTATTGTGGCTGCCGATGACCACCCGTGTCGGCTCCCCCCGGTATTTTAGGTCCTGCGGCTCGCCGCCGATGGATGCGAACTGGGCGATCCGGTTTCCCTCGCCGATATCGGTATGGCTCTCAATGACAACATGGGGACCAACGACCGTGTTCTTCCCGATATGGACATCGGGACCGATGATGCTGTACGGACCGACCTTGACCCCTTCCGCGAGCTTCGCGTCGGTGGAGATGATCGCCGTGGGATGGATATTCATAAAATTTCCTTTTCCGTTTTTTTCTCCAGGGCCGCAACCCGACGCCGAAGGGCGGCAAGGGCCTCGCGCATCTCCGGAAGTTTCGGAAGGCAGGCCTCCATCTTCAGCCATTCCCGATGGGGCATGTGGGGAGAGCCGGCGACGATCTGTCCCGGCGTTATATCCTTGTGAACACCGGACCGGGCGGACGCCATGGCGCCATCCCCGATCCGGATGTGGCCGACGATCCCCGCCTGGCCGCCGATGACGACCCCCTTCCCCAGTTGCGTGCTGCCCGAGATGCCGACTTGGGCAACGATGATGGAATGCTCCCCGATGACCACGTTGTGGGCGATCTGGACAAGGTTGTCGATCTTCACTCCCCGCTGGATCCAGGTCCGGCCGAGGGTGCCGCGGTCGATGGTGGTGTTTGCGCCGATCTCCACATCGTCGTCGATCTGGACGGTGCCGATCTGCGGGATCTTCCGGTTTTCCCGTCCGGGAAGGGCAAAACCGAAGCCGTCGCTGCCGACGACGACGCCGGCATGCAGAATAACCCGCCGGCCGATCCGGCACCGCCGGTAAACGGTGACGCCCGGATAGAGTATGGAGGCCTCGCCGACGGCGGCATCCCTGCCGATGAAAACCCCCGGGTAGAGCACGGCATGTTTCTCGACACACGCCCCACGGCAGATGTAGACGCCGGGATAGACCACGGCCTCCGGCGAAACATCGGCCCCCGCTTCGACCGTCGCATGTTTGCTGATCCCCGCGGTCTCTTCATCTTCGGGATGGAAAAGGGCAAGCAATCGGCCCAGGGCGACATAGGGATCCTCGACCATCAGGAGGTTTTTCCCGGCGTATGCGGTTCCCGTGACGACAAGGATGGCGCTCGCACCCGTGGTTTCCATCTTCTTCCGGTATCTCGGATTGGCCACGAAGGTGAGATCCCCGGGGCCGGCCTCGTCGATTCCCCGGATCCGTTCGATCACGGTCCCGCCGTCGCCGCGGACGCTGCCGTTCAAA
>JAFGRP010000087.1 GCA_016935075.1 Deltaproteobacteria bacterium
CGGCCTCCGCAACGCCGAGCGAATCCAGAAACTCCTTTCGCTCCTCCGGCGGCAGGGCCGTGAGCTCCGCCTCGATCGCGCAGCAGATCCCGATCACCGGAACTTCAGGTATCACCTCGCGGCCAAAGGCGTCGGCAATGGACGGGTTCTCCTCGGGGGTATTGACCACGACGAGTTCCGGCCGGATCGTCCAGAAGGAAAAACTCCGGAGGCCGTGCCGCTCCTCGTCGGCAAGGATCAGCCCCCGAAGGGGCTTCCCCGCCTCGAGCCGTTCCCGGAGCCGCGGCAGTACGCGGGTATGAAGCGCGTCCTGGGGGGTCATCGGCTTCTTCGACATCTTCGCAAGCCGTTCCAGCCGGTTCTCGACGATCATCAGATCGGCGAGGACCAGTTCATCCTCCAGTTTCCGATAGCGGCTCAGGATCTCGGAGACTTCCGCCGCGGTGAAGGCGTCGACGACGTGGGCAAGCCCTTCGGCCCCGGACAGGCTCTGCCGGACGGCATCCCAGGCCTTCTCCCCGACGGCGTTCACGTCGCTGAAAGGGACCTTCGCCGGTGAAACCTTGACCGGTTTGAAAATCTCCACCAGGCGGTCGAAGCGGGCGTCGGGAACGGCGGCCAGGCCCCGGACGCAGGTCTCTCCGTGCATCTCCCGGCTCCGGACGCCGGTCATGATCTCGAAGAGGGTGCTCTTGCCGCTCTGGGGAAGCCCCAGGATCCCGATCTCCATGATCCCACATCTCCTTTGTCCCGGGAAAGGGGGGACAGCTCCCTATTTTCTCTTGAAAAATAAAAAATAGGGAGCTGTCCCCCCTTTCTAAAAGGCCTTTTCGATCCGCGCCAGCGCCTCCTCCAGGCGGGCATCGGAGACCGTAAGCGAAATCCGGATGAACCCTTCGCCGTACTGTCCGTAGGCGGTCCCCGCCGCGACGACGACCGCCGCCTTCTCGAACAGGAAATTCGTGAACTCCAGCGAGCCCATCCCCCTGGGCGTCGGGACCCAGAGGTAGAAGGTTCCCTTCGGCGGATTGAAATCGATGCCGACTCCTGCCAGGGTCGCCAGGACCTTCTCCCGCCGCCGGGCATAGATCGCCAGCATCTTATCGATGTTTCCCGTCTCCCCGCGCAGCGCGCGGATCCCCGCGAACTGGACGGCGTTGAAGATTCCGGAGTCCGTGTTTTCCTTCACCTTGCTGATCGCGGCGACAAGTTCGGGGTTTCCGACGGCCATGCCGATGCGCCAGCCCGTCATGTTGTAGGGTTTGGAGAGGGAGTTGAGCTCGACGCCGACCTCTTTCGCCCCGCCGGCGGATAGAAAGCTGAGCCGCTCCTGGCCGTCAAAAACCACCTCGCTGTAAGGGTTGTCGTAGCAGACGGCAATGTCGTTCTCCTTCGCGAAGGCAACCAGACGGTCGAAGAACGCGCGCGTTGCACAGGCGCCGGTCGGATTGTTCGGATAATTGAGGAACAGCCCCCGCGCCTTTTTCACGATCTTGGCCGGAATCTCCTCGAACACCGGGAGATAGGCGTTCTCCGGACGGATCGGAACATTGTAGGGAATCCCGCCCCCCATGAGGATGCTGGCCCGGTATGCGGGATAGCCGGGATCGGTCATCAGGACGACGTCGCCGGGATTGATCCGGGCCATAACGAAGTGGTGGCACCCCTCCTTGGAGCCGATCAGCCCCAGGACCTCCGTGACCGGATCGAGCGTTACCCCGTAGCGGGTCCGGTACCACCGGGCGACCTCCTCCCGGAAGGCAAACATCCCCTTCTCCTCATCCGTCGGATAGCGGTGGTTCTCCGGGTCGCGCGCCGTCCGGCAGAGTTCGTCGATGATCGAATCGGGCGTCGGCTCCACCGGGTCGCCGATCGCAAGGCTGATCACATCCACACCGTCGGCCCTTGCCCTGGCGATCTTCTTCCTCAGTTCCATAAACAGGTATGGCGGTATCTTCGTCAAACGATCGGCGGTCTGCATCGTTTCTATCTCCTTTCTGGTTCCGGGGACACGTTCCGATCCCCTGCGGAAAATAGGGACAGCTCCCTATTTTCTATTAAAAAATAGGGAGCTGTCCCTATTTTCCGATGCGATCCCTCCGGGCTTCCGCAACATGTCCCCTATATCGGAACAAACCCCTCACCCGACGCCTCTTTGCCCACTTTTTTTTAAGAGCGCCACGCCTCATCCCAAAGTCTGCCCTGGTAAACCACCGTCGTCTTTCCTTCAAGATAGACTTTCGAAAAGCCGTCTTCCGTCTGCTCGAAGTGGATCCGGAGGGTTTCGCCGCTCTGCACGCGAACATCCACCGGGGATTCGACGAATCCCTTCCGGGCGGCGATCAGGGCGGAGGCGACGGAGCCGGTCCCGCAGGCGAGGGTCTCATCCTCCACGCCGCGTTCGTAGGTTCGGACGCGGAGCGTATGGTCGTCCACGACGGCCGCGAAATCGGCGTTCGTCCCGGCGGGCCGGTAATGCTCATGACGGCGGATCGCCCGGCCGGTGCTGAAAACATCGAATCCCTCGAGATCGCGCGAAAAATGGACGACATGGGGAACGCCGGTGTTGATGCTGTGGACGAAAAGGGTCTGCTTTCCGATCCGGATCCGGTCGTCCATGACGATGTCCCGGGGATCGGTCAGGCGGAGCTTCACCACGTCGCCCCGGACCTCGGCATCGATGATCCCGGCCCGGGTTTCAAAAGACATCTTCTTTCCGGCGATCCCCCGCAGCAGGGCAAAACGGGCGGCGCAGCGGCCGCCGTTCCCGCACATCTCCACCTCGGAACCGTCGGCGTTGAAGAACCGCCACCGGAAATCGACCTTGTCGGACGGTTCGATCACGATGAGGCCGTCCGCCCCGACCGACACCTTCCGCCTGCAGACGTTTTTCACAAAGGCGACAATGTCCCCCGCGGCGAGCGACCCGTCCCGGTTGTCGATCAGGATGAAGTCGTTGCCGCTTCCGCTCATCTTATAGAATTCGATCATCATCCTTCCCCTTCGCCCCCCATTCCCCACGCCTCACGCCGGGAAGCAGACCGCCCGCCGCCCCGCGGACAACAGGGGCTCCTTCTATTTGATCCGCTGCTTCAGCGCCTCCAGGTTATGGATCAGGATGGTCCTTCCTGAGAGGCTGACCCAATTCTTTTCGCGCAGCACTCGGAGTTCCTTGTTGACGCTCTCCCGCGTCGCGCCGATCATGCCGGCCAGGTCCTTCTGGCTGACGCTGAGTTGGATCGGCCCTTTTTCCACTTCCTGATAGCCGTTGCTCATGGCCAGTTCGATCAGCTTTTTCGCAAGCCGTCCGGAGACACTCAGGAAAAAGATGTCCTCCAGAAAATCGTCGGCCCTGCGCAGGCGTTTGGAGAGGGCGGAGAGGACGGCCTTTACCGCCGTTTCGTTGTTCATGACGTAGGTCAGGAAATCCTTGCGGTTCAGGCCGTAGAGGTGGGTCTCCTCGACGGCAACGGCGTCCGCGGACCGGGACAGGCCGTCGAGCAGGGCCATCTCCCCGCAGAAATCGCCGGCAGAGAGAACCGCCAGGATCATCTCGTCCCCGTCCCGCGACTGGCGGACGATCTTGATCTTCCCGGCGATGATCATGTAGAGGGAGTGGCCTTCCTCCCCATTCCGGAAAAGAACGTCCCCTTTCCGGAGGACGTGTCTCTGGAGAAGCGATGCGATGCGTTGACTGTCCTCGGCCCTCAGGGACCGGAACATGGGAACCTGCTTCAAGAGGATCTCAGGATGGGTCATGTTTTTCCCTCCCGGCCCCGCGGGGCCTTCTCTTTTAAGACAGCGTCATTCGGCTGTTCGGCAACCCGCCCCGGAACGGCTGCCGCCTCCGGCGCTTCGGATTCCCGGTTCTGCTCCGCCATCACGGGCGCCCTCCCTCTGATGGCTCCCGGTCCGCCGGCGGCATCGACGGCGACGTCAGGGTCTTCTTCAGATCCATCCTGATGACCCCCTCCTCGACATTGCCGACATCCTCCAGCTTCTTGCGGTAAATGGCCGCGGCTTCATCCTGGTTCCGGACAACGTGGGGGGTGATGAAGATGAACAGGTTGCTCTTGTCACGCCCTTTGGACCTCGACTTGAAAAGCCATCCCAGTATCGGAATGTCCCCCAGCAACGGAACCTGGTAGTTGTCCAC
>JAFGRP010000088.1 GCA_016935075.1 Deltaproteobacteria bacterium
CGTGACCGGCGCCGGGGATACGGTCATCGGTGTCCTGGCCCTTTCCATGGCGGCCGGCGCCTCTTTCCGGGAGGCGGCGTATCTGGCCAACCATGCCGCGGGGATCGTGGTGGGCAAGGCGGGTACGGCCACGGTGACCCGGGAGGAGATGAAAAGCGCCTTATGAGTGATCCGCAACCGCCGGAAGCCGTCAAAATGATAGCGAGTCTCTTTTCCGGGGATGAATGTCTGCTCGGCGATGCGATCCAGGCCCTGTCGGAAAGGTACGGAAGGACCGATTTCATCAGTGCCCCGGCACCTTTTACCTGTACCGATTATTATGATAGGGAATTCGGCGGTTCCATGATCCGCCGTTTTGTCGCTTTTGAACGGCTCATCCGGCCGGAGACCCTGCCGGATGTCAAAATATGGACCAATGCACTGGAGACGAGGCTTTCGGCTGAGGGGCGAAGAAGGGTGAACATTGATCCCGGCTATCTCGCCAAGGCCCATCTGATTCTGGCCACGGGAAAGGGTTACACCCATCGGCCCTATCTCCGGGAGGGGATTTACGCCGATCTGACCCTGATCTACCGGGACAAATCGTTCCACCCCCTTCCCTGGACCTATCCGGATTATGCCGGCGGGGAGGTGATCGGCATGTTGACCCGGATCCGGGAGAGGTATCTGCTGCAGCTCAAGGGAAAAGCGGCGGGATCCGGCCCGGCGGCGTTAAGAGCATCCGATTCGGATGGAGATTTCTAAATGGAATCCGCTTTGAAAATCGTGATCCCTCCGCGCGCTGGACATTTTTCGACCCTGCCCTTTTTCTGTGGGGGCAAGGTGCCCCGAAAAATCTCCAATGCGCGCTTACGGGATCCGATTTTCAAATTGCGTAAACCAGGTTTCAAATGAGGAATTCCGATGATTAAAAGCATGACCGGTTATGGCAAGGCAGAGGCCGTCCTGGCGGGCAGGAAATATACGATGGAAATGAAGTCCGTCAATCACCGCTTTCTGGAAATCTCGTTGCGGCTCTCGGGGATGCTGATCCCTCTGGAAGGTGAGATCAAGAAACGGATCGGGGAGAAATTCTCGCGGGGGAGAATCGAAGCGACCCTCCGGGTGGACGGTGACGGGAATGCGGAAAACGGCGGCCGTTTCACCCTGAACCTGCCGTTGGTTCGCAATTACCATGCCCTCCTTCGTCAGTTGCAGGAAGAGTTGCATCTTGGAGATGAAATCACCCTGGCCATGATGGCCGGTTTCCGGGATGTCTTCGTTCCCGTGGAGACGGTTCAGGACCCGGCGGCCCTGTGGGAAGGGCTGTCCAAGATTCTGGCGGAGGCGATCCGGACGCTGACGGAGATGAGGGAAAAGGAAGGAGAAATCCTGAAACGCGATTTGACGACGCGTCTGGACATGATTGCCGGTTTTCTGGAAGGAATCGCCGGGAGGGCGCCCCAGGTGGTGCAGGACTATCAGAAGCGGCTGACCGACCGGATCCGGGAACTCACAGGCGGCATGGTGATCGACGAGGCGCGGTTGCTTCAGGAGGTGGCGATCATGGCGGAGAGGAGTGACATCACCGAAGAGGTCGTCCGTTTCCGCAGCCATATCGGTCAATTCACCGATCTGCTGGCGGGGGCGGATGCCGCCGGGAGAAAGATCGATTTCTTGATCCAGGAGATGGGCCGGGAGATCAATACAATCGGTTCCAAGAGCGGAAATGCAGAGATTTCGAGGAGTGTCATCGAAATCAAGAGTGAACTGGCGAAATTGCGGGA
Source organism: Deltaproteobacteria bacterium (assembly GCA_016935075.1). Classification (GTDB taxonomy): domain Bacteria; phylum Desulfobacterota; class Syntrophia; order Syntrophales; family UBA5619; genus UBA5619. Next base: position 1,767 of record JAFGRP010000088.1, read on the forward strand.
GCAGGTGCAGAATATTGAATGATGCTGCGTCCAAAAAACAACCGGGCTTGCTGATGGTCGTGTCCGCCCCTTCCGGCGCGGGGAAAACATCGATCTGCAGAGAGATCCTGCGGCTGTTTCCTAATGTCCGTTTTTCCGTTTCCTGCACCACCCGTCCGCCCCGTCCCGGCGAGGTGAACGGAAAGGATTATGACTTCATTTCCGCAGGGGAGTTCCGCGAACGGATTGCCCGGGGGGAGTTTGTCGAATGGGTGGAGAATTACGGTCAGCTCTACGGGACGCCGAAAGAGACGATGAACGCTTTTCTCAAACAGGGCTACGATCTGATCCTGGATATCGAGCCGCGCGGAGCGAAGGCGCTCCGGGAACACGATTTGCGTGGAATCTCCATATTCATCCTACCCCCCTCGTTTTCCCATCTGAAGTCCCGGATGTCTCTCCGGGGGGAAAGCGCCGCCGTTATGGAACGCCGTCTCAAAAGTTCTCTGGATGAAATCCGGGAGGCTCTGTGGTATGATTATATTATTTTCAATGAAAAACTGGAGGAGGCTGTGGATCGGTTTCGGGCTATTTACATCGCCGAAAAGTCCCGGCGGGATCTTTTGACGGAAAGAATCGAGGCATTTTTTAATGCCGCATTGTCTTAATCATCTGGAGGTGTACACCCTATGGCCAGAATTACAGTTGAAGACTCTCTGCTGATGGCAAAGAACCGGTTTGCCCTTGTTTTGCTGACCTCTCAGCGGGTACGGCAACTGCTGAAAGGATCTCAGCCGCTGACGGATACGAGAAACAACCGGGAGATCGTCAGCGCCCTACGGGAGATTGCGGCGGGCAAGGTTGGTTACGCCCATCCCGATTATCTCAAAAGGGTCAAGGAGCATTTCAAATCGATACCGCAAGATACCGAGTTTATCGGCGATGATGAATACGGCGAATAACTTCCCGCGGGACAGGCTGATCTTTGCCCTCGACGTTGGCGGGGGGCCGGAGGAGGCCCTTTCCTGGGTCGATCGGCTGTGGGAGCACGTCGGTCTGTTCAAGGTGGGGAAAGAATCTTTTGTCCGGTACGGTCCGGAGATCGTCCAACAGATCCGTGCCCGCGGCGGAAAGGTTTTTCTGGATCTCAAGTTCCATGATATCCCCAACACCGTGGCCCGGGCGGCGGAAGCCGCCTGCGGACTGGGGGTGACGATGTTCAACCTCCACGCCCTCGGCGGAATACGGATGATAACGGAGACCGTCGGCGCGGTGCGGAGGTTTGCCGAGCGATCAGCGGAGGAGCCGCCGGTGGTTCTCGCGGTGACCGTTCTGACCAGTCTGAACGACGATGATCTGAAGCGCCTCGGGTTCAATGGGGGAACCCGGGAGACGGCGCTCAATCTTGCCCGTCTTGCCCAGGATGCAGGCGTATCGGGGGTTGTGGCCTCCGCTGAGGATGCTGCCGCCATCCGGAAGGCCTGCGGCGATTCATTTTGGATCGTGACCCCCGGGATCCGCGGGGCCAAAGAAGTGACGGGAGAGGATCAGAAAAGAACCGTGACTCCCGCGGAAGCCGTTTCATCCGGAGCCGACTATCTGGTGGTGGGAAGGCCGATCCGTCAGGCGGCGGATCCCGCCGGCGAAGCAGATGCCATCACGGAAGAGATCGTCCGGGGGCTTGCGCGCAGAGCAGGAAGATAGCGCCACACCGCTTCGAAGATTGTTCAGGAACCCGGTTGCGGAGGGATGTCGTGCAGGTGATCTATGGCATCAACCCTCTCCTGGAGGTTTTGCTTTCCCATCCCGAGATGCTGGAAAAGGTCGTTGTCGTGGACGGACGGGGAGGGAACGAGGTACGGAAGATCCTGAAACTTGCCGCCGAACACGGGCTTCCCGTAGAGCTCGGCGGGAGGGAACGGGTGGAGAAGCTGGCGCCGCACCGGGTCCATCAGGGGGTTGCGGCCATCTGCCGGGCGCATGCGAACGCCACCGTGGATGATGTGATCGCCCATCGCCACGAAAAGTCCAAATATGATTTGGTGGTTCTTCTGGACAGCGTCACCGATCCGCAGAATCTCGGTTCCATCATCCGGACGGCGCATTGCTGCGGGGCGAACGGTGTGATCATCCCGGAAAACCGCGCCGCTTCCGTAACGGGCTCCGTTTCGAAGGCCTCCGCGGGGGCGGTTCAGTACCTGCCGACGGCGACGGTGGTCAATCTGGTCGGCACCATCGAATATCTGAAAAAGAGGGGCTTCTGGATCTATGGCGCCGACGCGGCGGCGCGGACCGATATCCGGGCGCCCGACTACGAGGGAAATATCGCCTTGGTCATGGGAAGCGAGGGACGGGGGATCCGGCCTCTGGTCCGGAGAAAGTGCGATTTTCTGATCTCCATTCCCATGCGGGGGGAGGTGGCTTCTCTGAATGTTTCAGTTGCGGCCGGGGTAATCCTTTTTGAAATTCTCAGAAAATGGGGGAATTAGATATGCCGACATTTTTATGGCAGGCGGAAACGAAAAAGGGCGAGTCGAAAAAAGGCGAGATTGACGCCGCCGACGAAGCGTCGGCCCGGGGCCTGCTTCGCAGGCAGGGATACAAATCGATCACCGTCAAGAAAAAGCCCAAGGATCTCTTTGAAAACATCCCTTTCCTTCAGCAGAAGGTCTCGGAGAAGGACGTGGTGGTTTTTGCCCGGATTTTCGCCACGATGATCAATGCGGGCCTTCCCCTGATCCAGTGTCTGGACCTCCTCGGGAAACAGGAGCAGAACAAGACCTTTGCCAAGGTGATCGGGAGCATCAAGGAGGATATTGAAGGGGGCTCTACGCTGACCGACGCCCTGAGAAAATATCCTAAAATCTTTGATGAACTTTTCGTCAATCTCGTGGCGGCCGGGGAGAGCGGCGGCATTCTGGATGTGATTCTCCAGCGTCTTTCCGGCTACATGGAGAAGGCCATGAAATTGAAAAGCAAGGTCAAGGGGGCGATGACCTATCCGATCAGCGTTCTGGTCATCTCGATCGGCGTCGTGGCCGTGCTCCTGCTGAAGGTCATCCCGGTTTTCCAGAAGATGTTCGAAGGAATGGGTTCGGCCCTGCCTGCACCGACGCAGTTTCTGGTGGATGCCAGCCAATTTGCGCAGGATTACTTCCTCATCATTGCCGGCGGTCTGGTCGCGGTTTTTTTCGCATTCAAAAGGTTTTACGCGACCGAAAAAGGGACACTCATCATCGACGACCTGATTTTGAAATCCCCGGTATTTGGTCCGCTGATGAAGAAAGTGGCCGTGTCCAAGTTTTCGAGAACCTTGTCCACCATGATGTCGAGCGGCGTTCCGATTATGGAAGGGCTCGGCATCGTCAGCAAAACAGCGGGAAACAAGATCATCGAGATCGCCCTCATGAAAACGAGACAGAGCATCAGCGAGGGGAAAACGATCGCCGAACCTCTGATGGAAACGGACATCTTTCCTCCGATGGTGGTGCAAATGATCGCCGTCGGCGAGGCCACCGGCGCCCTGGACACCATGTTATCCAAAATCGCCGATTTCTATGACGATGAAGTGGATGCGGCGGTCGGTGCCATGACGGCGCTGCTGGAGCCTTTCATGATGGTGTTTCTGGGAGGGGTGGTCGGCGGGATGATCATTGCCATGTACCTGCCCATCTTCCAGATGGCCGCGGCCGCGGGATAACACGGGGAACACCATTTCCAGGACGGGCGGGGAATGCCGCTGTCCGCAAGTTTGTGCGGGGAAGGAATAAAAAAATGGTCGGGATGGCGCGATTTGAACGCGCGACTCCTGCGTCCCGAACGCAGTGCCCTACCAAGCTGGGCCACATCCCGACA
>JAFGRP010000089.1 GCA_016935075.1 Deltaproteobacteria bacterium
ACATTTCCCCCCCCCCCCAGACCTCCTTCGGACCGGACCTACGGCCTGACGGCCTCCGATCTTCGAGACCACCAGAGCGGGAAACGGCACTCGAGAAAATCCGTTCAAATAAATACAAAGTCAAAACAAAAAAGCTTCTGATCTCAGTCATCAGAAGCTTATTACCTACATAAACCACAGAAGAAATGGATTTCGATCGTGCAATTTACAAATACACCGCCGCACCCACGGTGATTCCGCTCACTTTCATGAAATTCACGCCCGACAGAGTGAGCGCATACCCGCCGAACACGTGGATCGGATTTCTCACGTTGCCGAGCTGAAAACCGACCAGCGGCGCGACGACAAAGCCGCTCGATTCGGAATCATCCACCTTTTTTCCTTCGACCTCATATTCGGCTGATTTATATAAAGCCGCCTCCACTCCGACGGACATTTTGGGCGACATTTTCAGGCTCATTCTGGCAGTCGCGTTCAATTCATTGCCGTGTTTCATTTTAAAGTCAACACCCTCCATCTCGAATTCGCCCTCGCTATACATGACATACGAGATGGCGAAAGAAGTCAGGGTGTTGCCCATGAAACGATCCCCGTTGATTCCCAGGTGGAAACCCGTGTTACCGGTTCCAGTCGGCGCCAGATTATCATCCTTCATATCCTCTATCGTGGACCCGGTCGCCAGCTTGAAGCCCGCGTCCAGGGCGAGGCGTGTGTCCTGGGTCTGCTGGACCAGCATGCGGCCCCACACGGTGATATCGCCGATTCCGGTCAAGCCGTCGCCGGCTTCGTCGTCGATGAGATCATCGAATTCATCCTTGACGTTCAGGTTCAGTTTTTGACTGAGAATCATGGGCACGCTAATGCCCACAGCGTGCTTTTCCGTGAACGCATGCATCAGGTCGATGCTCAGGGCGCTGATCGACATCTTTGGATCAGCGAAATCCTCAATATCATCGTTGTATTTTATTAGATCCCCCTCAGAGTTATACTCCGATTTCGCCCCCAGAAAGGATGCCTGCACAAAAGCCGCGGACCTCCCCCTGGCAGGAAGAATCGTGGCTCCGGGAATTGGACCCAGGATGATACCAGACGAAGCGGACGGTCTTGGAGCGTTTCTCCTTGCCGCGGGCCTGCGGCCGGCAGTTCCGGAATCGCCGAACAGGCTGTCGATCGAATCGTCCTCGGGACCGAAGCCCTCGAGAAAATCGCCGGCTTTGATGGTGAATCCCGCGCCCTGCTTGACGATTTTCGCTGCAGCGCGGCCGCTCTTGAACCGCACGATCTGCACGGAACCGATGTTCCGGTGCCCGTCTGCAGTGGCGCGGTAGACGCGGATGACATCTCCGATCGCGCCGATGTTTTGGTCCGTGTCGATCAGCACGTAACCGGGTACCACCCTGACGATCTTTCCGTCGCAGAACGCCTTTTGCGTCTGGAACAGGGCGGTCAGCATGATCAGACCGACGACGATTCTTCCTCTCACGTTTCCTCCTCCTTGCCGCATGGAACGCCGCCTCCTGGGTGTGTTCTTCCGTTGATCCGGAATGGGCACAATATCTTGTTAATATAAGCGTAAAAGAACTCATGTCCAAATATTTTTACGGGATTTTTTAAGGGATTTTTCTGGAAAGAGAACGGAGCATAGCGGTTCCGAGGCCAGAGTTTTCCGAAAGGAAATCTACCATAACCAACCAAGGACGTTGGTTCATCAAGCCAGGAGATCCTTCATGGGCTAATCGCCCTTCGGGCGACAAGCCCCTCACCCGGCACCCCCTGCCCCGCACGGGGGTTTTCTCCGGATGACAAATCTCCCCTTCGGTTCCCACGCGGAGCGTGGGAATAGAAAAACCCCATACAAAGGGCCTACTGGATACCTATCATCGCTCCTGGGCCTTCTAATGCATTTGAGAGGCTTTGCAGAGGCACAAAAATGATGACCTGATCTGATACGCCTTTTAAATGAAGGCATTCGGAAAAACCAATTAGAGCAACGGCGGAGGTATCGGAGTAATGACGCCTTAATATTATCATTTGTGAACTATTGCATAAGTGCGTTTTAAAAGGGGACCAAACGGTACCAAAACATATCAAAATGATATTTTATTAGTATAAAATGATGGGGCTGCAAATCATGCCGAAATCTTAGACGATACAGCCCCTTTACTCGTCGGGGCGGTGTGATTCGAACATACGACCACCTGCCCCCCGGCAGGAGGAACAGCCTCTCCGCCGCCTGCCTGGCTCAGGCAGGCTTGCCCGCGTCAGTCGCACCCCACTTCCAGTTTCGGATCTCCGGCATGTCCCGGCCGTTTTTGTCGATGTACCGCTTATGCTCGATGAGCTTGTCCCGCATCATCTGCTTCAGCAGGACACCGCTTTCGCCCAACCCCGGGAGGCGGTTGATCGCGTCCAGCACCAGGTGGAATCTGTCAAGGCCGTTTAAAACCGTCATGTCAAAGTACGTTGTAATGGTGCCCTCTTCCTTATACCCGTGAACATGCATGTTTTCATGGTTGGACCGGCGGTAGGTCAGCCGGTGAACCAGAGAAGGATATCCGTGGAACGCGAAGATGACCGGTTTGTTTTTGGTGAATAATGCATCGAAATCCTGATCGCTCAACCCGTGCGGATGCTGCGTATCCGGTTCCAGTTTCATCAAATCGACGACATTGATCACGCGGATTTTCAGATCATGCAGATGTTCACGCAGGATGGAAACAGCGGCCAGGGTCTCGAGCGTAGGCACGTCGCCGCAGCAGGCCATCACCACGTCCGGCTCTCCGCCCTGGTCGTTGCAGGCCCAGCGCCATGCGCCGATCCCTTTGGTGCAATGGTCGACCGCCTCATCCATCGTCAACCATTGGGGCGCCTGATATTTGCCCGCGATCACGACGTTCACGTAATGCCGGCTCCTCAAGCAATGATCCCAAACCGACAGCAGGCAGTTGGCGTCCGGCGCCAGGTACACACGCACGATCGAGGCCTTCTTATTGACGACATGATCGATAAAGCCGGGGTCCTGATGTGTAAAGCCGTTATGGGCCTGCTGCCAAACGTGCGAAGCGAGCAGGTAATTGAGCGAAGCGATTTTCCGCCGCCACGGCAGTTCCGCGGTGACTTTCAGCCATTTGGCGTGCTGGTTAAACATTGAATCAATGATGTGAATAAACGCCTCATAACAGTTGAACAGCCCGTGCCGGCCCGTGAGCAGATAACCTTCCAGCCACCCCTCACACTGATGTTCACTCAGCATCTCCATGACACGGCCGTCGGCTGCAAGAAACTCATCGGTCTCCTCGGTCCGGGCTTCCCACTGCCTGTGGGTGGCCTCAAAAACGCAATTCAGCCGGTTGGAAAGCGTTTCATCGGGGCCGAATATCCGAAAATTCCGCTCCTGCCTGTTGAGTTTGACCACATCACGCAGAAATTCCCCGAGCCTATGCGCGTCAGAAGCATCCACTGACCCCGGTGACGGCACATCCACCGCGTATTTCCGAAAGTCCGGCAGAACGAGGTCGTGCAGGACCAGCCCGCCATTTGCGTGGGGATTGGCGCCCATCCTTCGCGAACCCTCGGGCGCCAGCTCCGCCAATTCAGGCATGAGACGCCCCTTTTTATCAAAGAGTTCTTCCGCGTGATAACTTTTCATCCAATTTTCAAGAAGCTTGAGATGGCCGGGATGCCCGGAATCCACCAGGATTGGAATCTGGTGGGCTCGAAAAGTGCCCTCGTTCTGCAGTCCATCGACGGTCTTCGGTCCGGTCCATCCTTTCGGTGAATTCAGAACGATTACAGGCCAGCGTGGACGGGAAGCATCTTTTTTGTCTCGCGCGTTGCTTTGTATTCTACGGATCTCCGCAATGACATCTTCCAGAACAGCGGCCATGAGTTGATGCATTTTTTCCGGATCATTCCCTTCCACAAAGTAAGGCGTCCAGCCGCAGCCTCGCAGAAATTGCTCCAACTCCTCATGCGTAATGCGGGCCGGCACGGTCGGGTTGGCTATTTTATAGCCGTTGAGATGAAGGATCGGCAGTACGACCCCGTCAGTTCTCGGATTCAAGAACTTGTTGGAGTGCCACGCCGTCGCAAGGGGACCGGTTTCCGCTTCTCCGTCACCGATAACGCAGGCCACGATCAGATCGGGATTGTCAAACGCGGCACCGAAGGCATGGCTGAGCGAATACCCCAGCTCGCCGCCTTCATGAATCGACCCAGGCGTGGTCGGCGCAACATGGCTGGAAATACCGCCGGGAAATGAAAACTGCTTAAAGAGCTTTTTCAGCCCGGCTTCGTCCCGGGTGACGTCGGGATAAACTTCACTCCACGTGCCTTCGAGGTAAACGTTCCCCACAATCGCCGGCCCCCCGTGGCCCGGACCGGAGACATAAAGCATATCGAGATCGTACTTTTTGATGACCCGGTTCAAATGCACATAAATGAAGTTCTGGCCTGGGGTGGTGCCCCAATGCCCGAGCAGCATCGACTTCACATGCTCCGGCTTCAGCGGCTCCCGAAGCAAGGGATTGTCGCAGAGATAGAGCTGGCCGACCGACAGATAGTTGGCCGCTCGCCAGTAGGCATCCATCTTTCGCAACAAATCGGGCGACAGGGGATTGCCCGTTTTATTTATTTTCTCCATTTCCACGGCCTGGTTCTCCTGAACCCCGTTTTCCCCCTTCATGACAAGACTCCTTTCACAAACCATGATTGCTTTCGTGATCATGCTCTTCTTCAACAGCAAGATCCGGCACAAACCGGACCCCGCACCCGATCAACCATTCCCGCCCGCATGAATGAAACGTGCCGCAATCCGGCCGGCTGCCGCGGAAATCACACCCTGCTATTCAGCGGTTCCAAACTGAACAGTTTCATACAAGGGGCCGTTTCTATTGATTATCGTCGTCTGCACAAATCGTATCCGCAGTTCTCCCGTCTTATGACCGGGGGCAATGGTTAATTTATCCTCCAATGCCGCAACCTGTTGCGCGGAAGGCGGATTTGGACCGCGCATCACGGCTCTGATGATGTTTTTGCCGGGAACTTTCTCGTCAAATTGAACAGCCACCAGATGACTCCCCAGAGAATCTCTGATCGCCTCCTGGAGCATGAACCGGACGGATGACTCGTACAGCTGCCTGGTGACCACCCGATGCATGCTCGTTGTAAAAACCGCGGCCAGCGACACCAAAATCGCCATGCTGATCGCATTTCCCTTCACGAATACCAACAGGGGCTGCTCCGACGTGCGGCGCACGCGTCGGTACCCGGTAAGCCATAGCACAACGGAGGAGGCGAATTGGATGGCCACCATATTGGTAAAAAACAGTAAAAGGGCGCCAATCCCCGAATGAAATTCGCCGCGCGCGAAAAGAACCCCCGCCGCGGACAGCGGCGGAACCAAAGCCACGGCAATGGCGACTCCCACGACGGCGATACTCAAACGGGGAGAAACGGTGGCATAGGCACCCGCCGCCCCGCCGGCCAGCGCCACCATCAGATCCAGAAGGTTGGGAGCCGTGCGCACCATAATCTCATTCGTGATGGGCATTTCCTTGTGGATGGTCCCGATAATGAACGCGGTAATCATGACCCCGGCGGATCCCGCAAGCAGCGAGGTCAGACTTTTCAAGAGCAACTTGATATCGATGTCCACCAAAGCCAGCGAGATCCCCACGATCGGCCCCAGGAGAACCGCGACAATCATGGCGCTGATGACCACCGCGGGGCTGTTTGCAAAGAGGCCGTATGTGGCGATTGTGGCCGCCAGGACGTTCATCAGCAAATAGGGGCTGCTCAAGGCTGCGCCATTGCATATATTTTCTCGTATCGAGTGCCTTTGTTCCTTCTTTGTGACTGCAATCGATTTGGTCATTCCTTCTCTCCTGTCGGCAGCATCAAGCCGCATTACC
>JAFGRP010000090.1 GCA_016935075.1 Deltaproteobacteria bacterium
AAGCCCTTATTCGCCGGGGGGAATTCCTGGCGGTCACCGGAGACGGGGTCAATGACGCCCCGGCCCTGCGGCGGGCCAATATCGGCGTGGCCATGGGATCGGGCACGGACGTGGCCAAGGAAATCAGCAGCATGATTGTCACCGATGACAATTTCTCATCCATTGTCTCCGGCGTGGAAGAAGGCCGGTTTGCCTACGATAATGTGCGCAAGGTGATCTACCTGCTGATCTCCACCGGCGCGGCCGAGGTTATGCTGTTTGTGGCCGCCATCCTGGCCGGCATGCCCTTGCCCCTGCTGGCCGTGCAGCTGCTGTGGCTCAATCTGGTCACCAACGGCATTCAGGATGTGGCCCTGGCCTTTGAGGGCGGGGAACCCGGCGCCATCCGGCGCAAACCCCGGCGCCCCGGCGAAAAGATTTTCAACCCTCTGATGATCCGGCAAACCCTGGTCTCGGGAGCCACCATGGGGCTGATCGCCTTTGCTTTTTGGTTTTATCTCATTAATATCCAGCAGATGAACGAAAGCCATGCCCGGGATGTCGTCCTGCTGCTCATGGTCTTCATGCAGAACATTCACGTGTTCAACTGCCGGTCGGAAACGGTTTCGACATTCAGGGTGCCTCTCGCCCGCAACTGGATACTGATCCTTGGCGTCGTGCTGGCCCAGGGCATCCATATCGCCGCCATGTACATTCCGTTTATGCAGACGGTCCTGCGCATCGAGCCGATCACCTTCAGGGAGTGGACGCAAGTCATGATTTTAGCTGTTCCGCTGCTCATCGTGATGGAGATCTTCAAACAAATCCAGGCAGGGCGTCATCCGGAGATATAATGATCATTTGGCTATATTTGGCCATTGACCATATATGACCATTGTTTCGCGTGAACCGGTTCTCCCACACCAGCCTTTCGAGTTTGAATATTTATTGATAAATCAATGTGTTGGATCAAATATAATCACATTTATCCAGCCTGGCACGGAGCTTGGATATTATATACATAAGCAATTACACGCCCATGCACTGCGCAGCGCATAGCATAATAAGGAGACCCTAAGAGTGAGTGTGAGCGGAAAAAAAATTCTTCGGAACCTGTTCCATTTGATGGCGCGTATCGGTGGAACCGACCTTGCTCAGGTGTACGCCGGTGAGGAGCCGTTACTGCGATCGGAATTGTTCAGCAGGGAACAGATGAAGCGGCATGGCAAGGCGCTGGCGGATTCGCATGAGCTGACTTTGGGGCGCACTTCGGATCGACTTCTAACGCGATTGGCTGAGAATGAAGGTGTTTTAATCGGGGTCTGCAACCTATTGACAAAGGCGGTCAAGGCGAACCACCGGATACCGCCGGCAGGAGAATGGCTGCTCGATAATTTTTATCTGGTCGAGGAACAGATTCGCATGGCCAGGCGACACTTGCCAAAGGGGTACAGCCGCGAACTGCCGTGCTTGCTGAATGGGACATCGGGCGGGCTTCCGCGTGTTTACGACATTGCGCTGGAAATAATCTCGCACGGGGATGGACGGGCGGATCCGGAAAGTCTCAGTGGTTTTGTGGAGGCTTACCAAACGGTGACCATTCTGGAGCTTGGCGAACTCTGGGCCGTCCCGATCATGCTGCGCCTCGCCTTAATCGAGAATCTACGACGCATCGGAGCCCGGATCGCCGCTGACAGGACCGATAGAAACCGCGCCGACTACTGGGCTGACCAACTGATTGAGATAGCGGAAGAAGATCCCAAGAGTCTGATTCTCGTGGTCGCGGATATGGCCCGAACGGGACCGCAAATGTCGGGTTCGTTTGTCGCTGAATTTACGCGCCGACTACAAGGACAAAGCCCTGCTTTGGCCTTGCCGCTCACCTGGATTGAACAGCGTCTCTCCGAATCAGGCCTGACGATTGAGCAGTCGGTGCAAGCGGAAAATCGGCAACAGGCCGCTGAACAGGTTTCCATGAGCAACAGCATCGGCAGCCTCCGGTTTCTCGATGAGATGGACTGGCAAAAGTTCGTAGAGACAATGAGCTTTGTCGAGCAGACCCTGCGTATGGATCCCAGCGGTGTCTACGGCCTGATGGATTTCGGCACCCGGGATCGCTATCGCCACGTTGTGGAAGAAATCGCGAAGAAAAGCCCGCTGTCTGAAAACGAGGTGGCGCACGAAGCGATTCGATTGGCCGTTGAGGGCGCGGCTGAGAAGGCCGGCGACGAACGATCGGCGCATGTCGGGTCCTATCTAATCGACAAGGGGCTGCCGCGGCTCGAACGGGCTGTGAAGAGAAGTCGATCCGTGTTTGAGGCCCTTCGGAAGCTATTAGTTGGGAGCCCCTTGCTCCTCTATCTTAGTATGATCATACTGCTTACGGCGGGTTTCAGCTGGATCTTGTTGGTGAAGGCGGCCGGCGGGGCACAGGATTGGACCCTTGTGCTGATCGGGGTTCTATTGTTCTTGTGCACGAGTCATCCGGCGGTGGCCCTGGTGAACTGGCTGGTGACATTAACGGCGGTGCCGCACCTACTGCCTCGAATGGATTTCTCCAAGGGGATACCACCGGAATCACGTACACTGGTCGTGATCCCCACAATGCTTGCGAGCGACCAAAACGTCAGGGATCTGGTCGAGGCCCTTGAAGTTCGCTTCCTGGCAAATCGAGATGAAAATCTGTACTTCGCTTTGGTAACCGATTTCCGGGACGCTCTTGAGAAAACGACCCCGGAGGACGAACCGCTGTTACGGCTGGCCCGGACAGGAATCGAAGAGTTGAATAAAAAGTACAGTGACTCAAAGAGTGACATGTTCTTTCTGCTTCATCGGCCGCGCCGCTGGAATCCTCGGGAGCGGATCTGGATGGGTTACGAGCGGAAACGGGGAAAGCTGGCGGACTTGAATTCGCTTCTGCGCGGAGGCCCAAGAAGCCTCTTCTCCGTCATCGTCGGCGATATGGCCGTTCTATCGAACGTGAAATACGTGATCACTCTGGACACTGATACGCAACTTCCCCGCGATTCGGCGTGGCAGTTTGTGGGAGCCATGGCGCACCCTCTGAATCGGCCGCGCTACGACCAAACCAAACAACGAATCAATGAGGGGTACGCCATCCTTCAGCCACGCGTGGCCGTAAGCCTGCCCGGAATGAACCGGTCGAGGTACGCGCGGCTTTTCGGGAGTGAGCCCGGCATAGACCCTTACACCCGGGCTATCTCCGATGTATACCAGGACCTCTTCCACGAAGGTTCATTTATCGGCAAGGGGATTTATGATATTGATGCCTTTGAGTGGGCCCTCAAGGGTTGTTTTCCCGAGAACCGGATCCTCAGCCATGACCTTGTGGAGGGTTGCTACGCACGGGCGGGGCTGCTCAGCGATGTGCTGTTGTACGAGGAATATCCATCTCGCTACCTTGCGGACGTGAGCCGTCGACACCGCTGGATCCGAGGGGATTGGCAAATTGCCAGGTGGCTGCTGCCGGCCGTTCCCGGCCTCGATGGAAACCGCAGGAAGAATCCACTCTCAGGTCTCTCCCGATGGAAGATTTTCGACAATCTCCGCCGGAGCCTCGTACCGGCGGCCTTGACCTTTCTGCTGCTCCTCGGCTGGACCGCCTTGTCATCGCCGCCCTGGTTATGGACCCTGGCGGTGATGATCCTCATCTTGATTCCCTTCTGGACGGCCTCATTTCTGGATCTGTTTCACAAACCGGGCGATGTGCGGCTGTGCCGGCACATTGCCGCCTCGGTGCGCTCGGCCGGTTGGCACTCCGCCCAGGCGGCCTTTGATCTGGCCTGCCTGCCCTATGAGGCCTTCTTCGGGCTGGATGCGATTGCCCGCACGGCCTGGCGAATGTTGATTACACACAAACGGCTCCTGGAGTGGAACCCGTCGAACGACCCGGATCGTCATCGCCGCACGGGCCTCGCCGACTCCGGTCGGATGATGTGGATTGCCCCAGTCCTAGCCACTGGCACGGCTATTTTTCTGGCCTTCTTGAGGCCGGACGCAATGGGCGTGGCCGGACCCATCCTGGGTCTATGGTTCCTGTCACCCGCCATCGTCTGGTGGATCAGTAAGCCCCTCACTCGCCCGGCGGAAAGGCTCAGTGCCGACCAGATCCTTTTTCTTCGCAAGCTTTCCCGAAAGACCTGGAACTTCTTCGATACCTTCCTGGGACCTGAAGATAATTGGCTGCCGCCGGATAACTATCAAGAGCACACCGCTCCCGTTGTCGCGCATCGAACCTCGCCCACCAACATGGGGCTGGCGCTCTTGGCAAATCTTTCGGCCTGCGACTTCGGTTACATTTCCTCCGGACAGCTCATCGAACGGACGGCGAAGGCCTTCCACTCAATGGAGTCCCTGGAACGTTACCAAGGCCACTTCTACAACTGGTACGACACGCAGTCTCTGGCAGCGCTGCCTCCCCGGTACATTTCAACGGCGGACAGCGGGAACCTCGCGAGCCATCTGCTGACCTTGCGACAGGGTCTGCTTGGCCTTTCCGAAAAAGAGATCGTGGGATCACTATGGATTGAAGGGCTCAGCGATACTCTCCGAATTCTCGTGGACATTGCAGACGAGGCGGGGGAAGCTGCTTCGGTCCAGCTCGCTCAACTTCAGAAGGATCTGTCTTCCTTATCCGGCTCGCGTCCGACCAAGCTCGCGGCGACGCGAAGGAACCTTGAGCGTCTGGCGGCATCGATCGAGAAAGTGTCGGGCTGCCTTGACGCTGATTCCGGGATCTCCAAGAACGGAGTGAAGGGGTGGGCCGGCGCCCTGGCTAGACAATGCCGGGACGTCCTTGATGATCTGATGTTTCTCGTTCCGTGGAGCTTGTCGTCGGCACCTCCGGATATACTCAGCGATTTTTCCTCTATTGATGATATGCCAACGCTTCGTGAACTGGCGATGTTTGATCTAACGTCGTTGCCGGCCATCGAGGGCCGCCTCGGATCGGATACGAACCAGGAGGAGCTGGCATGGTTGGACGCGATTCGACCGCTCATCAATAAGTCAAGCCAACGGGCCAGGGCAAGGATCGCCGCCATCGAACGCCTGGCGTTACAATGCGGTGAACTGGCCGGTATGGAGTATGGCTTTCTGTTCGACAAGTCACGTCATCTTATGGCGATCGGCTATAATGTGGGTGAGCGAAGACGGGACGCGGGTTACTACGATTTGCTGGCTTCGGAGGCGAGATCAGCTACTTTTGTGGGGATTGCAGAGGGACAACTGCCTCAGGAGAGCTGGTTTTCCCTGGGACGCCTACTTACCGCCATCGATGGAGATTCGATTCTCCTTTCATGGAGCGGTTCAATGTTCGAATACCTCATGCCGCTTCTGGTCATGCCGACTTACCAGGACAGCCTGCTCGACCGGACCTACAAGGCGGCGGTGCAGGGGCAGATCACCTACGGGCAAAAACGCGGCGTGCCGTGGGGTATGTCCGAATCCGGCTACAACGAGATCGACGTTCATCGTAACTACAAATACCGCGCGTTCGGCGTGCCCGGCCTGGGGCTCAAACGCGGGCTCGCCGACGATCTGGTCATCGCGCCCTATGCCTCGGCGCTCGCACTGATGGTCGAGCCGGAGGAGGCGTGCCTGAATCTGCAGCGGCTTGCAGCTGAAGGGCTGGAAGGAGAATACGGCTTCTACGAGGCGATCGATTACACTCCGTCGCGCCAGTCGCGTAAAAAATCGGGCACCGTGATCCGGTCGTTCATGGCCCATCACGAGGGTATGAGCCTTCTTTCTCTGGCCTACCTGCTCCTGGACCGCCCGATGCAGAGGAGATTTCAGTCGGATCCGATGTTCCAGGCGACAGCGCTTTTACTCCAAGAGAGGGTGCCCAAGGCCTCGGTGGTCTATTGGCACAGCACAGAATCCTCGGACCTGCATACCACTTCGAACGACGAGGAGATGCCGGTGCGCGTTTTCAGCCAGCCTAACACTCCCATACCGGAGGTGCAGTTGCTCTCGAATGGTCGCTATCACGTCATGATCACGAACGCAGGAGGCGGGTACAGCCGCTGGAAGGATATAGCTATCACTCGATGGCGTGAAGACAGCACCCGCGATAACTGGGGCACATTTTGTTATCTCCGAGACATGACGAGCGGAAAGTTCTGGTCGACCGCGTACCAGCCCACGCTTAAGGAAGCGGAGAGTTATGAAGCGATTTTTTCGGAGTCGCGAGCGGAATTCCGTTGCAGTGCCCATCAAATCAACACCTATACGGAAATCGCCGTTTCGCCTGAGGACGACATCGAGTCGCGCAGAACCACCGTCACCAATCGCGCCCGGACACGCAGAACAATCGACATTACGAGTTACGCGGAAGTCGTCCTCGCATCGCCCGCAGAGGATGCTCTGCATCCGGCCTTCAGCAATCTTTTTGTTCAGACGGAGATCATCCACTCCCAGCGGGCGATTCTCTGTACCCGCCGACCCCGTTCGCGTGAAGAGCACCCGGCCTGGATGTTTCATTTAATGGATGTTCGTGGGGCTGACATAGGAGAAATCTCCTATGAAACGGACCGCAGCCGGTTTATCGGCCGTGGAAACACTGTCGCCAATCCGCAGGCAATGACCGGTCCCGGGGCGCTCTCGGGCACCGAGGGCTCTGTGTTGGATCCGATTATCGCTATCCGGTATCAAATCGCGCTCGGCCCTGATGAGTCAGCAACGGTTAATATGGTGTCGGGCGTCGGAGAGACCCGCGACGTGTGTTTGGGCCTTATTGAAAGGTACCAGGATCGGAATTTCGCTGATCGCGTGTTCGAACTGGCGTGGACCCATAACCAGGTGTTCTTGCAGCAGATCAATGCCACCGAAGGCGACGCGCAACTTTATGGACGTCTCGCAGGCTCGATCCTTTACGCCAATTCCTCGCTTCGCACCGATCCAAGCATCATCATCAAGAACCGTCGTGGGCAATCCGGTCTATGGAGCTATGCTATTTCAGGTGATTTTCCGATCGTGCTGCTGAGGATTCAAGATCCGGCCAATATTGATTTGGTGCGCCATCTCGTGCAAGCCCACGCGTACTGGCGTTTAAAAGGGCTGATAGTGGATCTGGTGATCTGGAACGAGGATCACTCCGGTTACCGACAAGGGCTCCACGAACAGATCATGGGGCTGATTGCAGCGGGCATGGAAGCCAACGTGATCGATCGACCAGGTGGAATCTTTGTTAGACCCGTGGACCT
Source organism: Deltaproteobacteria bacterium (assembly GCA_016935075.1). GTDB lineage: Bacteria > Desulfobacterota > Syntrophia > Syntrophales > UBA5619 > UBA5619. The sequence goes on from JAFGRP010000090.1 coordinate 7,206, forward strand.
GATCCCGGACGAGGACCGCGTTCTGCTGCAAACGGTCGCTCGCGCCATCATCATTGACAGCCGCGGGACGCTGGAGGAGCAAATCAAACGGTACGGTCCCGCAGATGTGCCCGTCCCGCGCCTTGTGCCTACCCGCGCCCGTCGATCCGAACCCCCCTCAACCGCCGCATTGTTTCGCCGTGATCTGATCTTTTTCAACGGGCTGGGAGGATTTACCACGGATGGGCGTGAATATGTCACCACAACCGCGCCGGGGCACGTAACTCCGGCGCCATGGGTGAATGTGTCCGCGAACCCGAACTTTGGAACTCTGATCTCGGAGAGCGGACCGTTCTGCACCTGGAGCGAAAACGCTCGCGAATTTCGGCTTACCCCCTGGGCCAATGACCCCGTAAGCGATTCGAGCGGGGAAGCCTACTACATCCGTGACGAAGAGAGGGGCCACTTTTGGTCCCCCACCCCGCTGCCGAGTCGTGGAGCGACGCCTTATTCCAGCCGCCATGGATTCGGCTACAGTGTTTTCGAACACACGGAACGCGGCCTTCACTCGGAGATGTGGGTCTACGTAGCCATGGACGCGCCGATAAAGTTCACGGTGTTGAGAGTGCGCAATGAATGCGGCCGATCCCGGCGGCTATCGGCCACGGGATACGTGGAATGGGTGCTGGGAGATCTACGGTCGAAATCGGCCATGCACGTGGTTACCGAAATTGATCCCGGGAGCGGAACGATCTTGGCGAGGAACCCTTATAATACGGAATTCGCCGACCGGGTGGCTTTTTTCGATGTCGACGATTCGGGGCGGACCGTTACCGGTGACCGGCGAGAATTCATCGGGCGTAACGGCACGCTTCGGAATCCTGCCGCCATGACCAGGTTGCGTCTTTCCGGTAGAGTGGGGGCGGCTTTGGATCCATGCGCCGCGATCCATGTGCCTTTCGAGATAGCCGACGGGGAAGAGCGTGAGATCATCTTCGTACTTGGCCTGGGACGGGACATCGATGACGCTCGCAACCTGGCGCATCGCTTCAGGGGATCCGTCACGGCACGCCAGGCCCTCGATGACGTGTGGCAGTACTGGAATCACACCCTGGGCGCCGTGCAGGTAGAAACACCGGATCCGTCTCTCAATGTGTTGGTTAACGGATGGCTCCTGTATCAGGCCATATCATGCCGTCTTTGGGCACGCAGCGGAACCTACCAGCCGGGCGGGGCCTTCGGTTTCCGCGATCAGTTGCAGGACGGGATGGCGCTCATTTACGCTGAACCACACCTCGTGCGAGAGCACTTGCTCCGGAGCGCGGCCCGTCAGTTCCCGGAGGGAGATGTCCAGCACTGGTGGCACCCACCCTCGGGACGGGGCGTTCGGACCCTTTGTTCAGATGATTACCTCTGGCTGCCGCTGGCGACGTGCCGCTATGTCCTCACCACCGGAGACACCGGCGTGTTGGACGAGTCCGTGCACTTCATCCAAGGCCGCCCGGTAAAGAATGGTGAAGACTCTTATTACGATCTTCCCGAGCGCTCTGAAGAGGCGGCAAGCCTTTACGAACACTGTGTCCGGGCAATCCTGAACAGCCTCAAATTCGGGAAGCACGGTCTCCCGCTTATCGGCTCGGGTGACTGGAATGACGGCATGAACCTGGTGGGCGAAGGCGGCAAGGGCGAAAGCGTCTGGCTGGGGTTTTTCCTTTATGAAGTACTTATGCAGTTTATAAAGGTTGCCCGCATACGGAGTGACCAATCTTTGGTCAAACGCTGCCGGAGGGAAGCGGAACATCTGCGGCGGAATATAGAGGAACATGGATGGGACGGCGAATGGTACCGCCGCGCCTATTTTGATGACGGCTCGCCGCTCGGGTCCTCGATCAACACCGAATGCCGGATTGATTCGATTGCGCAGAGCTGGTCTGTTCTTTCGGGTTCCGGTGATGCTGAACGGTCGCGTCTGGCCATGAAAGCGGTGGATGAACGCCTTGTTCGCCGCGAGCATGGACTGATACAACTGTTGGATCCGCCCTTTGACAAATCAGATTTGAACCCAGGCTACATCAAGGGATACGTCCCGGGAGTCAGAGAAAACGGAGGGCAGTACACGCATGCGGCTATCTGGGCGGCCATGGCCTTCGCTCGACTGGGGGACTACCGGCGCGCGTGGGATCTCTTCGACCTGATCAACCCGGTGAACCATGGCCGATCGACCGATGAGATAGCTACCTATAAAGTGGAACCGTACGTCGTTGCGGCCGATATCTACGCGGTGCGGCCACATACCGGCCGCGGCGGCTGGACCTGGTACACGGGCTCCGCCGCCTGGATGTACCGCTTGATTGTCGAATCACTTCTTGGGCTGAGGCTGGAAAAGGACAAGCTGCATATCACGCCTTGTCTTCCTGCGGATTGGGAGGCGTTCAAGATACACTACCGGTACCGGGAGACCGTCTATCACATCTCGGTTCGGCAAACCCCTGCCGGAACAGGTGAAACGCGCGTGAGCGTTGATGGCGTTGAGCAATACGATAAAACCATCTCACTTGTTGACAACCATAAGGAACACTGGGCCGAGGTGAGGATACCGAGAGATTGTTAGAAAGCATGGTCTCAGTGCCCTGATTCGCTTAGGTAAACAGGTCATTATATCCGATCATGGAAAGAGCCTTCGGGCTATTGTCAAATACATTGATGGGATATCCGATGTCGATATCGTAGGTCTGAATATTCCTACGGGGATTCCCCTGATCTACGAGCTGAATAGAGGTTGGAATCTATTAAGAATTATTATTTGGGCGATCCTGACGAGATGAGACAGGCCACAGAGAAAGTATCCCGGCAGGGAAAGGCGTGATTTTTAGTAACGCACGATTTTAGGCAGCAATCATGGTTTTTAGAATAGGGTCCCCTTGGTTAATGAATACATGATTCACCCTATTGATTGACCCTGATTGGACTGCTAAATTGAAAAAAGCCTGTCTGCGTTGAAGCTTATGGTGCTTGTGCTTGATCCGAAGGCCGATGAAAAGGTGCTTGTTTTCGGGGACACGCATTTCAATTTCGATGAGTTTACCCTTACCCGAGAAGCGAAGGTGCTGCTGGATAAGGATGTGCAGGTCCTGAAAGAAAACCCCGAAACGGACGTCCGTATGGCAGGGTATACCTCTGCGCAAGGTACGGAAGACATCAATCAAAAATTGAGCGAAAATAGGGCCAATGCGGTTAGGGACTATCTGATCGAAGAAGGTTTTGCGCCGGAGAGAATCACTACAATCGGATATGGCAGAACAAAACCGGCAGTGTATAAAGTGACACCGGGTAACATTAATACAAAGGAAGCGAAGGCTAACATGCGCGTTCTTTTTGAAGTTGTCGTGAAATAGGATTCGTTTTTGGCTAAACGGGCAACAGAACTCAGGTACGCTGTCCGTTTTCGTGTGGTCTTCAAGTATTTCGGACAATTGTGCCTTGTACTCGCCGTATTGACGATGGTGCCTCTGGTGATGTCGCTGATTTTCGCCGAGATGTACATCACCCTGAGATATGCCGTTGTGGTTTGCGGGCTTGTAGGCTTGGGGTTGAGCGCGGTTCGGTTGCGGGCTCCTTCGAGTGTGCAGGCCAATGAGGCCATGGTGTTGGTGGCCCTCATGTTCCTCTTCACACCGCTAGTCATGTGCTACCCGATGATGAGTTCGGGACTTGGCTTTCTGGATGCTCTCTTTGAAGCCATCTCCGGCGTGACGACCACGGGACTGAGCACGAAGGCGACGCTCGCCGGCGCACCGGCGACATTTCTTTTTGCCCGTGCCTGGATGCAGTGGTACGGAGGACTGGGCATCGTCGTACTCTCCTTGGCGCTCGTTATGCAACAGGGGTTAGTGGCGAAAGGCCTGGCTGTTACAGAGACCGAAACCGATGATTTGGTGGGAGGTACGCGGGCACGCGCGCAGCGAATCCTGAAAGTCTATGGCGCCTTGACCGCCCTGGGCATCATCGGTTCCTTGTTGGTGGGCGTCGGGTTTTTCGACGCTGTGCTGTATACATTTGCGGCCGTCTCGACCGGCGGTTTTTCCCCGCACGACGGCAGCCTGGAGGCCTTGCGTTGGCCTGCTCAGGTGTGGATTACCTTGCTTTGTTTCGCCGGTGCGATCCCGTTGGCATTCTATCACCGAATGTTAAAGGAGAAACGGGGCATTGCGGTGGATTTTTTGCAACTCCAGGCCATTGTAATTGCTTCCGTAGTCGCATCGCTCGCGGTGGGAGCCTCTATGCGGCTGAGTACAGGAATGGCCTGGCCGCAAATACTCCATCACGCGCCTTTGCTCGCCTTTTCCGCGCAGTCAACCGCTGGATTTTCCTCGATGTCGTGTGCGCAACTCGATGCGGGTTCGAAGCTGGTCATGATCTTCTCGATGCTTGTGGGTGGCGGCACAGGATCGACGGCGGGCGGATTCAAGCTGCTGCGATTGTTGATCACGGTGAGTGTGTTTCGACTGATCCTGCTGCGGACCTGCCTGCCAAAGCACGCCGTCATCGAGCCTCGGCTGGCAGGCCGCATACTGCACGACGAAGAGATCCGCGCGGCCCTGCTGCTCATCCTGATGTTCATCGTCGTCGTCGCCCTATCCTGGCTGCCGTTTGTGGCGATGGGATACAGCCCGCTCGACTCCTTGTTTGAAGTGGTTTCGGCGACAGGAACGGTGGGGCTTTCCGTGGGGCTTACGAGTGCAACATTACCCGCCCTGCTTAAGGGGATTTTGTGCGTTGATATGCTGATGGGAAGACTTGAAATCATTGCGTGGTTGGTGGTGTTGTATCCAGGGACGTGGTTTGGGAGGAGAATGGAGGGGATATGAGAATTGTTTTTGTTGGAGCCGGAAAGGTGAGCGTCGAAACGGCTAAAGCCCTTTTGAAAAAGGGCCACGAAGTTATCATCATCGAGATCGATAAGGCCAAGATCGATGCATTATCCGAAGAGATGGATTGCAGCTTCCTGCAGGGCGACGGCGGCCAGCCGAACCTCTTGCGCGAAGTCAATCCCGCAAAGACCGACTTTCTGTTTTGCCTTACCGACAGCGATCAGTCCAACGTCATCGTCAGTCTCGTCGGCCGTTCCATCGGTTTCAATCGCATCCTGACGAGCATCAGCGACCCGCAGTTCGAAGTCATCTGCCGTGAGTTGAATCTGAAGGACATTATCGTTCCCTCCCGCACAATCAGCCGTTACCTGGAGGACATGGTGAGCGGCAGCGAAAACATCGAACTTTCCACGGTCATAAAGGGCGAGGCCCGGTTTTTCACCTTGATTGCAAAAGAGGAAGATGCGGTCACGACCAAGGATCTGGAATTGCCTGCCGATGCCAAGGTCATCTGCTATTACCGTGACGGTAAGTTTTCACATGCCGATGAAGAAACAAAATTCCGCATAGGGGATGAGGTTGTGATTCTAACACACAGCAAAAATATACCCGAGTTGCAGGAGCGTTTTCAGTTTAAGCCGGCGCAGGAGGAGCCTGCGGATGCGTCCCCGAAGAAGGACAAGTAGAGGGTTATTTCATGAGCAAGGTGATCGTGTTGCTGATTCTAATTCTATTGTTTTTTGCTGCAGCGGCCGGTTATCTATTTCTCACCGAGAAGATTATTGCAGGGGAAAAGCAAATAGCCGAAGGTCAAAAACAGCATGAAAAAGGACAAAATACGCTCGACGAGGGCAAAGCTAAACTGGAGAGCGGAAAGCGAGATTTGTCAGAGGGCAAAAAGGAGTACGAGCAAGCCAAAGACAACCTGTTCTTGGTGTTAGCGGACAAGTTGCTGAGAGGCGGAAAGGGCTTCAAGGAGGGTAGAGAGCAGATCGCCGAAGGAGAAAAGCAGGTTGTCAAAGGAGAGGGTGAGGTTAAGGATGGTGAAAGGCAACTTGCTGCAGGCGAGTTGGAACTGAACCGAGGGAGGGAACTTTTGAGGCTGGCCAAGGTCTTACGCGTTGCCTGTGCCATCGGGGCGGCTTTTTTTGGCTCTCTCTCGATTGTGCTTGGGTTGTGTTGGAGGCGATCATTGGCTGGGATCTCTATGCATAAAGACGCCTGAACAACAACTGACGGCATTACGACAAAAACAGGATGAGGTGTCTGAAAAGTTGAAAGAGTTGAGTTCTTCCAGCGGAAAAGCTTGGGAACAAATAAAATCAGGTATTGATGCAGCCATGGAGGATTTGGGTAAGGCCTCCAAAAAGGTTATGGCCGAGTTCGGTAAATCCTAAGAACATTGGTCTTTTTTTATCAGTTTTTTACACGGAATCTTCAGTCAAACCGAAATCCAACAGGAGGGATATCATGAAATCAAGCACAAGGGATGAGGCAGAAGGCAAGTTGCACAAAGTGAAGGGTAAGATCAAGGAGATCGCCGGGAAAGTAAGCATGAATCCCGACTTGGAAGCCGAAGGCAAAGAGGAAAGCGGAGCCGGCAAAGTTCAAGAAAAGATCGGCGAGATCAAGAAGGTCGTCGGAAAGTAAACATAGAATTCCATAAAAAGACTTCGTTAGGGTCAGAAAGGAGTAGAGTATGCTTTGGACCATATTTGTGATTCTTTTAATTTTGTGGCTACTGGGATTAATGACCGGCTACACCCTGGGTGGAGTTATTCATATCCTGCTGGTCATCGCCATCATCGTGGTGCTGATTCGAGTTATTCAGGGGCGAAAAAAAACGTAACCATTTAGACCCTTGCCGGACAAGGTGAGGTGTTTTTAGAAAGGATGATCTGCTATGGGAAAGAGGCGTAGGTTTGTCGGCTATTTTGTCCTTCTTATGCTCATCGTAACCTTTGCGGCCTGTGCATCGACATCCACACGGGAAAGCACAGGTGAATACATTGACGATTCGGTCATCACGACCAAGATCAAATCTCTACTTGCCGCTGATGATTTTCTCAAGTCATTCCAGATCAGCGTCAAGACCTACAGAGGCATTGTTCAACTGAGCGGTTTCGTTAATTCTCAAGAGGCCGTCGATAAAGCGGGTGGCATCGCCGGTGGCGTCAAAGGGGTCCAATCCGTAAAGAATGATCTGATTGTGAAATAGACACCCGTTATATTACGGGAAAAATGAATCCCTATACAGGAGTGACTACATGCTATGTGACATTTGTCGGCTAAGGGATATGCCTGTGGAGCTATTCAGACCACGCGCGGCTGTCCATTGAACTGCAGCTTTTGCAGCGTGACGGCCTTCAATGGAGCCCACTACCGCCAGCGACCCATTGCGGATGTGGTTCGGGAATTCCAGTTGATCCGTGAAAAGCATGTGCTGGTGGTGGACGACAACCTCATCGGCACGAGCCAAAAACACATCGACCGCGCCAAGGACTTATTCCGTGCCCTGGGACATGCGAACCTGGGAAAGAAATGGGTTGCCCAAGCCGGCTTAACTTCGCCGATGACGAAGAGCTTCTGGCTCTTGCCGCGAAAGCCGGGTGCAGCGGCGTCTTCATAGGCTTTGAAACTCCCTCGCTGGAAGGATTGCAGGATCTCGGTAAAAAATTCAACCTTCTGAAGGGACGAGATTTTCGTGCTTCCGTTCGGCGCATTCAACAGCACGGCATATTGGTAGCGGGTTCCTTTATCATCGGGTTGGACGTAGATGAACCGGGCATCGGCAAACATATCGTCGAGGTGGCCGGCCGGTATGGCGTAGACAATCTCAACACGCTGTTTCTGACTCCCCTTCCCGGAACACGCTTGTGGGACCAGATGAAATCGGAGGACCGCATCGCCCTTGATACGTTCCCGGAGGACTGGAAGTATTACACGCTGACCTTCCCGGTAGCCCGGTATAAGAACCTATCTCTGGATCGTATTATCAGAGAGATGATCTCTTGCGACCGGGATTTTTATTCCATACCACGCATTCTGCGCAGGGTTTGGAAAAGCGTGTGGCAACGCCGCAAACTGGTGATCAACCTGGTGGGCAATTTCTCATACAGGCGCAATCTCCGGCTGAACCTTAAGGCATACGCAGACTTCGAGTCGTATGTGAAAACTGGAGTTTAAGAGGAGATTGCCGTCATGTCTTTTATCGATAATCTTAAAATGGAGGTGCGAAATGATGGAAAACACATTAACAGATATTAGTAAAGCTGCTAAAAAGGCGTTTGTTGGAGCCCTCAAGGGTACCGGCATGAAAGCACAAGCCATTGTGGAAACGACTGCTGATTTGGTGAAAGGGACTATTGAGGGAGTGGGCGATTTCACAGTTGCCGTTGAAAAAAGGTCGGGAGAGATCGTGTCAGGGGCGATCGAGGCCGCAAGCGAAGCGGGTGGAGATTTATTTATGACCATAAAGTCCACGGTCCATGGAATTGTGAAAGCGGCTTCGGATGTGGGCGCGGATGTCGCCAAGACTGCTGTTGCAGCCACTCAGGGTGCCATCAAGGCAGCAGGCAAGGCAGGCACCGAGATCGGCGAGGCAACCAAGGAAGCAGTCACTGGGGCTATTGAAGCGGGCGATGAAATTGGGACGGAAACATCTAAGGCCGTAAGGGATGCCCTGAAAACTTCAATTACAGGCGCTGATGGCGTGATAGAGCCGCCGCCTAAATAAGATTTGAATATTTCCATCGCTATATGGTGACAACGAAGCGGAGTAAAAACAATTTATAAAGGGAGGTCTTTCAAATGATAAGAGTTCT